>JAWKQM010000016.1 GCA_041390145.1 Gemmatimonadales bacterium
ATACCGAGCCATTTGGTTCTCCGCTCCCTTTGGAATCCAACTCAATTGATTGCTGCCCCGGCGGTCTGTACAGATGACTTCAGGCCGTCAAGCACCTGTCAGCGCCCCATGCACCAGTATGTGAGGGTCGATACCGCCTTCACCTCAACGCCCCCTTCTTCCCAATCCTCAGTGTGGCCCACAGCTGTGCAACAAAGGTCGTGGCCGTGTTCCCCTCAAGGTGCTCGGCGTTCCAGGTCTGGTTGACGCCGATGTTCCCCTGCACCCGCAGGTGGCCCTGCTGCCCGCGGACGCCCACGGCGACCCGTGCCGTCTTGGCTACCACGCCGCTCAGGAAACCGTCCAGTCCGTTCAGGCTCGGCGGAAAGGAGTCGGTGATCTGCGCCGCTCCCTGCCGCAGGAACGTCAACTCAGGCGTCACCACCCAATTCTCCCGCACCGGCCACGCCGTGGTCAAGGTCAATTGATCACCATCCACAAACTGGCGTCCAAGCCCGACGCCGATGTTGATATAGTCCTGTTCCGACTCGAACGTGCGGAATGCATAGGTGCTGACCTGGGTGTACAGGGCGCGCCAGCTGGCGCGCGAGCCTAGCGGGCCCATCGCACTCATGGTGAAGGCGTACCGGCTGGGGTAGGAGGCGGTGTCGCCCTGGTCGAACCACTTGAAGTCATCGATGGCCACCTGCCCTTCCAGCGCCACGCCACTGTTGAAGACGATCTTTCCGTCGCCCCCGATCATCACGTTCGATTCGTCGCCGGCCGAGAAGGTATTGCCGAGCAGGAATATCCCCACCGGCGTGATCCACTTGGCGTTCAGGTTCTCGTCCACCCCGGCGATGATGGCCGTCTGCCAGAGCGCCAGGTTGATCTTCGGCGTGACCTGGAAGCCAAGCCGCTGCGCCACCTGGTACCGGTGGATAACCTGGCCCGCCGTGTCGGACACGTCCTCCAGCTGGGCCACGATTCCCTGGAGCCGCAGGTCCCGGGTGCCGACGTTGAAGGCGCCGTGCGCAACGGGATAGCCCCAGCTGCTGGTCGGGATGCCCGGCACCCCCCGCGGCCCCCACTCCCGCGACAACGTGCCCAGAAAGAGCTCCGCCGGCTTCCACTGCGCCCCGATGTACGCCACCGGATAGCGATAGACCAGCTTGGTGGGCAGGGTGGCCCCCGTGATGTTGGCCGGCCAGTAGGGGTCGTCCCTGAGGCGGTTCTCCCCGTACAGCTCCGCGTGCGCCACCACCGGCCCGAACACCCCGAGAAATTCCAGGCTGCCGAATGGCCAGGCGCCGCCGTCACCCGCCGGGTGGACCGGATCCCGTGCGGCGTGGGTATAGGCCTGCGCGCCGAGTGCAAAGTCGACCCGCCCCCAGTACATGGTATCGGGGGGCGTCCAGAGCTTGAGCAGGCTGGCGGCCTGCGCGGAGTCTGACGCGCTCGCCTTCGGCGAAAGTGCCCGGAGCGCCGCGACCGCCTGCGCCTCGGTGAAGGGCCGCACCAGCGGCGTGGGGTCAGGAATGACTCCCCGGTCCACCAGCAGCTCGAACCGTGCGAGCCGCGGATCGTCGAGCTGGATGTACGGACTCCCCTGGGCCGCGGCGTTCGACGGCCTCCCGGCGAATGCACCCAGCGTGGCCGCCAGCACCACGAGGGTGTGATTGGGTCGCTTGCCGATCATGCGCAAGAATATCAGCGCCACCCCGGCCCCGGCGACCCCAGCGACAAAATCGGTCCACTGGGCGCTGCGGTACGGCAGGGCCCACTGCACCAGCTCGGTGCCTCCCGCCACCAGGACAGCCACCACCAGCACCCGCGCCGCCGCCGGGCCGCGATCGCGCTGGTACAGCAGGGCAAAGACCAGGAAGATCAGGAAATGGGCGACCGTGTCGTACTGCCGCGCCACCGACTCCACGCCTCGTGGCACCGGCAGGAGGAAGAGCAACGGCATCGCGAGAAGGTAGAGCACGAACAGCGCGTGCAGGCGGACGTCCCGCCGAGGGCTCGAGGGTGCCGACGGAGGCGGCGGGCTCTGTGTCGGGAGGCTCATCGATGTTCAAGATACTCGGAACCCGGATGCATGGCCTAGCGACCTGGGCCCCGGGATTCCACGAGCTCGTCTCTCCTTGACGCCCCCTCGGCGGCCCCTAAGTTCCCTCCATGCCTAAGTCACCGTCCCGGAACTGGTTGGCCCTCCTTGCCCTCCTGATCCTTGCCGCACCCCTCGCCGCCCAGCAGCCCACTCCGGAACAGGCCAAGGCCCTCATGGCCCAGCCCGGGGGCGCCGACTCGATCCGGGCACTGATCAAGAACTCCGGCCTCTCGCCCGACCAGATTCGCATCCGGCTGCAGGCCGCCGGCTACGACCCCGCACTGATCGACCCCTTCCTGAGTGACAAGCCGGGCTCCGACACCGTTTCCGTCACGGCCACGCAGCAGGCCGCCCTGACCGCGCTCGGGATCCGGCCCGACTCGGTGGTCAGTCAACCGGTGGACACCGGCCTCCGCGTCGTCGACTCGGTACCGCCGATCGGCGTGTTCGGCGTGGATGTGTTCCGCCGGTCCACCACGCAGTTCCTGCCGCTGCTTTCGGGACCGGTGCCGCCGGACTACCGGCTGGGGCCCGGCGACATGCTGGTCCTGATCCTGACCGGCGACGTGGAACTGACCTACCAGCTCGGCATCACCCGCGAGGGGTTCGTGGTCATCCCACAGGTGGGCCAGGTGTACCTCGCCAACCTGACCCTGGAGCAGGCCCGGAACACCCTCTATGACCGCCTGGGACGCGTCTACTCCGGGGTGAAGCGGGGCGCCAGTGCCACGACTCAGTTCGACCTCTCAGTGGCCAATGTGCGCGCCGCCCAGGTCTATGTGGTCGGCGAGGTGACCCAACCCGGCGCCTACCAGATCAGCGCCCTCGGCACCGTGCTGACCGCCCTCTACACCGCGGGTGGGGTGACGGAGCGGGCCAATCCGCGTGCGGTGGAGGTGCGCCGCGGCGGCAAGACCGTCGCCACCTTCGACCTCTACGACTACCTCCTCAAGGGCGACACCCGCGAGGACATCCGGATCGAGAACGGCGATGTGGTCTTCGTCGGGGTCCGGTCCCGGCGGGTGACGGTGACCGGCAACGTGCAGCGCCCCGCCATGTACGACCTGGCACCGACGGAAACACTGGCCCAGCTGATTGCCGCCGCCGGGGGCCTGGATGCGGAGGCCTCCCGCACCCGCATTTCGATCGACCGCATCGTGCCGCCAGCCGAGCGACGCTCGGGTGGACCGCACCGCGTGACCCTCGACGTGCCCCTCCCCGCCGGGTCCACCGAGATTCCGCCGGTGCCGATGGCGGACGGCGACAGCGTGACGGTATTCGGCGTGGCCCCCGCACAGCGGAACTTCGTGTCCATCACCGGCAACGTGTACAACCCCGGCCGCTTCGGAATGGAGCAGGGACTGACGCTCTCCCGGCTGGTCACACTGGCCGGCGGCTTCCAGCCGGCCACCTATTCGGGCCGTGCCCTGATTTCCCGGCTCAACGAAGAAGATCAGACCCGGCGGCTCTTCCCGGTTTCACTTCCAAAGGACAGCCTGACTCCCTGGACCGACGACCCGATGCTGCAGGACAGGGACTCGGTGGTAATCTTCGGTCTCCTCGAGACCCGGCCGGTGCGCACGACCACCATTGCCGGAGCGGTGAACACGCCCGGCCGGAAGCCCTGGGAAGCGGGAATGACCCTCCGCGACCTGATCCTGCAGTCCGGTGGATTGGCGCCGGGCGCCTCGCTGGCATACGCGGAAATCGCCCGCCTGCCGGAGCATCGCGGCAATGGGCAGCTCGCGACCACAATCAGAGTACCGCTCGACTCGACCTACCTCTTCGACCGGGATAGCGCGGGGCAGTACATCGGACCTCCTGGCCGTGCGTTCCCGGCCTCCGGCGCCCCCGAGGTGCCGCTGGAGCCGTGGGACAACGTGCTGATTTTCCGGCAGCCCGACTTCGAGTTCCAGCAGACGGTCAGCATCGGCGGCGAGGTGGTGTACCCCGGCACATATGCCCTCGAGAGCCGGAGCGAGCGGCTCTCCGATCTCGTCAAGCGGGCGGGCGGGCTCACCGCCCTGGCCTACCCCGATGGCGTCTGGTTTGTGCGGGACACCGGCGGTGTCGGCCGGCTGAACGTGAATCTGCCGATGGCGATGGCCAAGCCGGGCTCGAAGGAGGACCTGCTCCTCCGCGGCGGGGACCAGATCTGGGTCACCCAGTACCAGCCGAGCGTCCGGATCGAGGGCGCGGTGGTGTCTCCGGGGAGCGTGCTCTGGGAAAAGGGCAAGAGCCTCAACTACTACATCGACGCCGCAGGTGGCGCCCTGCCGGAAGGCAACGCGGGCCGCGCCGCGGTCCGGCAATCGAATGGGCAGACGCTCGCCAAGCGCGGCGGGTTCCTCTTCTTCGGCGGGACCAACCCCAAGCCGAATCCCGGCGCGACGGTCTTTGTACCGCTCAAGGAAGTGAAGCCCCCGCACGACAACACCGGGATGTGGCTGGCCATCGCCTCCATCATTGCGAGCACCGCCACCATCATCATTGCGCTGCAGCCGTAGGGATGCGCGTGCGGCGAGGCAGGCGTCCCCGTCGCTTCAGCGACACCAGCCGAGCCGCGGATTTACCCGCGAGCTCGCGCGGTGGCCATCACCTGCTGAATCAGACATATTTGACCATTCTCTCTCCAGGTGGACCGCCTGACTGATTTCCAGCGCCAGGTGCAGGACGCAATCGGCCCCAGCTACCGGATCCTGAGCGAGCTCGGCGGGGGCGGGATGAGTCGCGTCTTCCTCGCCGAGGAGGTACAGGTTGAGCGCAAGGTGGTGGTCAAGGTCCTCCCGCCCGAGACCTCGGCCGCCGTCAGCATCGAGCGCTTCGAGCGCGAGGTGCGCCTGGCCGCCCGGCTGCAGCACCCGCACATCGTCCCCTTCCTGACCACCGGCGGCAAGGGCGACCTCCTCTTCTACATCATGCCCTTCATCGAGGGGGAATCGCTCCGCGCCAAGCTGGCGCGCGAGGGCGAGCTCCCCGTGCCCGAGGCGGTGCGCATCATCCGCGATGTGGCCGACGCCCTGGCCATGGCGCACAAGCAGGGGATCGTCCACCGCGACATCAAGCCCGATAACATCCTCCTCTCGGGCCGCCATGCCCTCGTGACCGACTTCGGAGTCGCCAAGGCCGTCGAGAAGAGCTCCGGCTCCGGCAAGCTGACCTCCATGGGCGTCGCCCTCGGCACGCCGGCCTACATGTCGCCGGAACAAGCGACAGCAGATCCACATACTGACCACCGAGCCGATATATATGCCCTGGGCATCGTGGCCTACGAGATGCTCTGCGGCCGCCAGCCCTTCGAGGCCTCCTCGGCGCAGGGGATCATCGCCGCGCATGTGACGCAGCAGCCCCAGCCGATGGAGCGCTTCCGCGCCAACGTGCCCCCGGCGCTGGCGATGCTCATCATGCGGTGCCTCGAGAAGAAACCGGCCGACCGGCCGCAGACCGCCGAGGAGCTGGTCCAGATTGTCGAGGCGATGAGCACGCCATCCCTCAGCACCCCGGGCGGCATGACCCCAACGGCCACGGCGCCCTACACCGCGGCGATGCCGTCAGCGGCGCCGTCCGGCGAGCAGGGCCACCCGGTGCGGGTGGCGGTGCTCTTCGGCCTGGCCTCGGCGGTGGTGCTGGCAATCGCCTGGTTCATGACGGTCAAGGTCGGCTTGCCGACGTGGGTCGTCCCTGGCGTGGCGTTACTCCTGGCTCTGGGCTTCCCCATCATGGTGGCCACCGGCATGGCGGAGCGGCGCCGGGCCAAGGCACGCGTCAACATGACGCACACGCCGAAGCCGGAAGGTGGCGTTCGGCAGTTGCTGACCTGGCGGAAGGCGCTGATGGGGGGCGGGCTGGCGTTCGGTGCCCTGGCCGTGCTGGCCGGCGGCTACATGGCGATGCGTGTCCTCGGCATCGGCTCGGTGGGCACCCTCATGGCCACCGGGGCGCTGGAGTCGAAGAGCCCCCTGGTGCTGGCCGATTTTGCCAACCGCACCGGCGACGCCTCGCTCGGGCCCTCCGTGACCGACGCCTTCCGGGTGGATCTGTCGCAGTCGCCGGTCATTCGCCTCCTCGACGCCTCCGCCGTCCGCGCGGCCCTGACCCGCATGGGGAGGTCGCCGGACACGCCGCTGGACGACGCCACCGCGCAGGAACTGGCCCAGCGGGAGAACGCCAAGGCCTTCATTACCGGCGAAATTGGCTCGGTAGGGAGCGGCTACGTCCTCTCGACGCGCATCGTGGCCACCGCCGACGGCCACGAACTGGTGGCGCTCCGCGAGACGGCCGCGGACGAGACCGAGGTCATTCCCGCCATCGACCGACTCAGCAAGCGGCTGCGTGAACGGGTGGGCGAGTCGCTCAAGTCGCTCAACAACACCGAGAAGCTGGAGCTGGTCAGCACGTCCTCCCTGGACGCGCTGAAGAAATACAGCCAGGCGGTTCGCCTCGACGACAGCGGGGGGGACCCGGCGCTTGCCGCGCAATTGCTGCAGGAGGCGGTGGCCGCCGACTCGAACTTCGCGATGGCATGGCGAAAGCTCTCAGTGGTGGCCGGACGCGCCGGGATGCCGTTCAGCGTCACGTTCAACGCGGGCCAGAAGGCGTACGACCTCCGCGACCGTCTCACGCCACTGGAACGGCAATTGGCCATCAGCACATACTTCAGCTTCGTGGAACCAGACATCGACAAGGAGATCGCGGCCCACAAGGCGGCGCTCGAGATCGATCCCTACGACCGGACGTCGCTCAACAACCTGGCGCTGGCCTATCGGGACCTTGGCCGCTGGGAGGACGCCGAAGCGATGGCCCGCCGAGCCGCCGAGGTGGACAAGAGCTGGTTTTCGTACGGACACCTGGCCTTCGCGCTGGCCGCACAGGGTCGGTTTGCGGAGGCAGATTCCGCACTCCAGGAGCTGGACCGCATCACGCCGGGACAACCCCGCGGCCTGATGATGCAGGCCGAGCAGCACTCCAGCGAGGGAGATTATGCCGGGGCGGACAGCATCTACCGCACCGTGCTCAAGGCCCGCAGCGAGCTGGCCTACCGGAGCCAGGCCATCGTCGGCCGGGCGCAGCTGGATGTGACCCAGGGACAGATGGCGGCCGCCTCGGCGCTCGCCTCGGACCTCTTCGAGGATGCGAAGCGGCAGGGTGACGTCCGCCTGATGTACGGGGTTGCCATCGGCCAGGCGACCAGCAACCTCGTCGCGCGCCCGCGGCCGCGGCTGGATCTGTCCCAGGTGGATGCGCTGCTCGCTCAATATCCGCTCGACAGCATGCCGCCGGATGATCGCCCCTACGTCGGGCTCGCACGGCTCTACGCCGCGGCGGGGCAGACCCAGCAGGCCCGGAAGTACCTGACCCTGAGCCAGAAGCTGCAGGGCCGGTGGTGGAACCCGCCCAACGGGATCGCCCGGTACTCTGAGGGGGTGGTCCTGGAGGCGGAAGGAAAGCTGGACGAGGCGCTCGCGGCATACCAGGACTGGGTGCGGCTCCCGACGGTCGGACAGGACTGCCGGCAGTGCGGAGATTTCTACGTGGGCCGGGTGTTCGATCAGATGAACCAGCCCGATTCGGCGCTCGCCGCCTATGACCGGGCGATGAGCACCACGGTGCCGGTCCGGAACGCCGGGGAGGCGCGCGTCCTCGGCCCGACGCTCCGGCGAATGGGCGAGCTCTACGAGGCCCGCGGCGACCGGGAGCAGGCCAAGGAGTACTACAGCAGGTTCGTGGCGCTCTGGCGCGACGCCGACAGCGACTTCCAGCCGGCGGTGCAGGAGATCAAGGCCCGGCTCGCCAAGCTGGCGGCCGAGCCCAAGTCATGAGCCGTTGCTAGCTGGCCGCGTGCCTCTTGCAGGTGCTGATGCCGAGGATGGTGTAGAGCGGACAGGTCCCGGCCAGCCCGGTCACCAGGGGGATGATGCCGAGGTAGCCCCACGGCGTCTTGGGACCCACGAACACCAGCGCCAGGAGCCCGATGCCGACGAGCACCCGGAGGACACGCTCGACACTGTGCTCGTTCTGGGGAAATAGCTTGCTGGCCATGGAAGTGCTCCGACGTTAAGGAAATGCTCAGACTTTCGCCGCACTCGACTCCATATCAAGATACACGCTGACTCGCGCGCCGGTTCCCTTCCCTTCCACGCACCCGCCGGCGCGCCCCCTCACCTCCCCGAGTCGTTCCATGCCGTTCGACACGATCATCGAGCCGTTCCGGATCCACTCCACCCAGCGAATTCGGCACACCACGCCCGCAGAACGCGAGGCGGCACTCGCGCGCGCCGGGTACAATCTCTTCGGGCTCCGCGGCGAGGAGGTCCTGATCGATCTCCTCACCGACTCCGGTACCGGGGCGATGTCCTCCCGGCAGTGGGCCGCGATGATGGACGGTGACGAATCGTATGCCGGCAGCAGTTCATTCGAGCGATTTCGGGACACCGTCATGCGTCTGACCGGTCTGGCCGAGATCATTCCGACCCACCAGGGCCGCGCCGCCGAGCATATCCTCTTCTCGGTCACGGCCCGGAAGGGTCAGGTCGTCCCCAACAACACCCATTTCGACACCACCCGCGCCAACGTGGAGTTCGTCGGCGCCGAGGCGCGCGACCTGGTCATTCCGGAGGGGCGGGTGCCGTCGTCGGAGCATCCCTTCAAGGGGAACATGGACCTGGAGGCGCTCGAGGCCACGATCCGCGAGGTCGGCGTCGAACGGATTCCCTTGGTGATGATGACGGTCACCAACAACTCCGGCGGCGGGCAGCCCGTCTCGCTCCAAAACCTTCGTGACGTCCGGAAGATTTGCGACAAGTACAACCTGCCGTTCTTCCTCGACGCCTGCCGCTTTGCGGAGAACGCCTGGTTCATCAAGCTGCGGGAGCCGGGGCAGGCCGACCGTACGCCGCGCGAGATTGCACAGGAGATGTTCTCGCTGGTGGACGGCTGCACCATGTCGGCCAAGAAGGACGGGATGGCCAACATCGGCGGCTTCCTGGCCGTCAACGACCAGGAAATCGCCCGGAAGGCGCGCAACCTCCTGATCCTGACGGAAGGCTTCACCACCTACGGGGGGCTGGCCGGCTACGACATGGATGCGATTGCTGTGGGGCTCGAAGAGGTATTGGACGAGGACTACCTGCGGTACCGGATCCGCTCGACGGCCTACCTGGCCGAAAAGGCGGAGGCGGCCGGGGTACCCACGGTGCGGCCTCCCGGCGGCCACGCGGTGTACCTCGACGCCAAGGCGCTCCTGACCCACATCCCCGCCTCGCAGTATCCGGCGCAGGCGTTGGCGGTCGAGCTCTATCGGGTGGGGGGCGTGCGAGGGGTGGAAATCGGGTCAGTCATGTTCGGCACCCGGCACGACGACGGCACCGAGACGCCGTCGGCGATGGAACTGGTGCGGCTGGCCATTCCCCGCCGCACCTACACCCAGAGCCACGTGGACTACGTCGGCGAAGTCATCCGGGAAGTCGCGGGACAGCGGGAGCAGATCCGCGGGCTCCGCATTGTGGAACAGGCGCCGTGGCTGCGGCACTTCACGGCGAGGTTCGCCGCAGCGTAGAGCCCCTCACCCCCCGACCCCCTCTCCCTCCGGAAGAGGGGCAATTACGCGTCGGCCCGGTGGGCAAGCTGCTTTCGCACCACCTTGAGCGCCACCTCACGCTCCTCCGGCGGCAGCTGCAGCCGCGGCGCACGAACTCGCTCATTGCCCATGCCGACCTCCGCCTGCACCAGCTTGATGAGCTGGACGAACTTGGGCACGGTGTCGAACCGGAGGAGCGGCAGGAACCAGGCGTAGAGCTTGAGCGCCTCCTCGATCCGGCCCGCCTTCGCCAGGTTCACCAGCGTCACCGATTCTGACGGCAGCGCATTGACCAGCCCGGCCACCCACCCGTCGGCGCCCACCGCCAGCGCCTCCACGATCATGTCATCCAGCCCCGCGAAGAGCGCCAGCTTCGATCCCAGGAGTGACCGGACTGCGGTAATCCGCCGCACATCTCCGCTCGATTCCTTGACGGCGTGCACGTTGCGGTGCTTGTGCGCGAGTTCGCCGATCTGTTCCGCGGAGAGATCGGTGCCGTACGCGATGGGGTTGTTGTAGAGCATGCAGGACAGTGGCGTGGCATCGAGCACGGAGGAGTAATGCGCCTCGGTCTCGCGCCAGTCGCCCAGGTAGACGTAGGGCGGCAGCACCATGAGGCCGTCGCAGCCGACGCGCGCCGCCTCCTTTGCCAGCGACACGCATTCCGCCGTCGAGAGCCCGCTGATGGAGGCGACGAGCGGCACCCGACCCTTGGTCACCGTCCCGCAGACCTCGAGGATGCGGACCTTTTCAGCTGCGGTCAGCGTGGCCCCCTCGCCGAGCGACCCGAGCGCCACCACACCCGTGCAGCCGGCGTCCAGCAGCCAGGCCACGTGCTTGGTGAGGAACGCCTCGTCCACTGCCCCATCGGCGGTGAACGGAGTGGTGATGGCGGGGAAGACGCCGGACCAGTCGGCCTTCTGCATCAGGGTGCTCCTTGCGATTCATCCACGGGAGAAGAAAGGTCGGCGAGAACGCCGACGGCGGTCGGGGCGACCGGCATCCGCACGGTGTCCCGCCCGGTTCCAATGAGGTACTCGAGCGCCGGGCCACAGACCCGCCCCTGGCAGCTCCCCATCCCCGCACGGGTAACGAGCTTCGCCTGCCGGGCGCTCCAGCCGGCGTCGAGGGCCGACATCGGCACATCCTCGCAGCGGCAGACGATGGTACCGGGTTCCACGCGATCGCGCAATTCCGGCCGGAGACGAAACGCCGCAGCGGCGCGTGCCGCGAAGCGGCGATGCTTCGCGCGTTCGGCTCGCAACTGCCCTACCGCCCCCCTGCCCCCCCGCCCCGCCGCCGCGAGCCCCGCGAGCGCGCCCTCCACCACCGCCGCCTCCATCCCTGTGTTGCCGGTCGGTTCGCCTGCGGCGTACACCGCTGGCACGGACGTCTGCTGCTCGTCATCCACCACGACGCAGCCATCCCGCACGGCACAGCCGAGGAGCCGCGCGAGCTCCGTCGATGGAACGAGTCCCGCCGCCGTGCAGAGAATATCGACCGGCTCGGCCCAGGTGCTTCGCCCGTTGGTGTAGGTCACGTGGAGTTCGCCATTCACATTGACGACCCGCCTGACCCAGGTCCCCCACCGATAGCGCACCGTGAGGAATGCGGCGCGGTACGCCGCCGCCTGCATCAGGCGCCGGGGGGTCCGCCACAGTGACCAGGCGAAGGCACGCACCTGCTCCGGCGGGGCCTGCTCTGCCACCATCCGGAGATCGGCGCCAGCCTTCGCCAGCGCCGCCGCCACCGGCAGGAGCAGCGGTCCGGTCCCCGCAATGGCCACCCGCTTGCCCCGCACATCCCAGCCGGCCTTGAGGAGCGCCTGCGCCCCGCCCACGCCGACCACTCCCACGTGGGTCCAGCCCGGGAAGGGGAGGAAGAGCTCCTGCGCGCCAGTCGCGAGAATCACCGCCCTCGAGTGGAGAGACAGAGCGCGCCCCTCACGCGGGACACCCCGGCGACCCGGGGTCGCGTCCACGACCTGGGCACCGGTGAGCACCTTCACACCCGAGCGGTCGAGCCGGTCGAGCCACATCCGGGCCACCGGCGTCAGTTCGCTCCGCTCGCGGTGCCGCCAGATCTGCCCGCCCACTCGCGGCGAGGAATCCAGGAGCACCACCGAGCAGCCTGCGCCCGCGGCCTCGACCGCGGCGGCGATTCCGGCGGGGCCGCCACCCACCACCGCCACATCGGCGCGAATCACTTCACCGACATGGTCAGGCATCGAGGACCACCTGCATGCCTTCGCGCACCGGTTCGAGACAGGCGCGCTGCCCGACCACCCCGTCGAGGGTGACGCGACACTCGAAGCAGATCCCCATCCCGCAGATGGGCGCGCGCGCTTCGCCACCGACCGACGTCCGGAAGCTGGAATACCCGGCGTTGAGCAGCGCCGCCGCGAGGCTGACGCCCTCGGGCACCTCGAGCGGGGCGCCGTTGACCGAGATGCGGACGGTGGCCGCCACGCTAGTGCGCCTCCGCCATCACGCGGTCCGGTGCGAACGGCGTGGGATCGATGGCGGGGGTCTTCTGCAGCACCAGGTCGGCCAGCATCGAACCGGTGCCGAGGGCGGTGGTGATGCCAAGCCCCTCGTGGCCGGCCGCGATCCAGAGCCCGTCGACCGCAGGCCACGCGCCAATAAGTGGAAGCTTGTCTGGGGTGGCGGGCCGAAATCCGGTCCAGCTGCGCACCACGGGCACCTGCGAGAGCCCCGGCATGAAGTCCACGGCCCGGTGAAGCATTCTGCTGAGCACTTCGCGGTTGATCGCGGCGTCCCATCCAACCAGCTCGCGCGAGGAGCCGATGAGCAGCTGACCCGTGGCCCGTGGCTGCACATTGAACGCGACGGAAGCGGCATTCATCGTGTGGGCGCTCTGGAGGTACCCGAGCTCAATTACCTGGTGGTGACAGGCGCCGGGCACCCGCTCCGTGATGGCGAGGTGCCCCTTTCTCGGCACGATCGGCAGGCCGGGCGTGAGGCGCGCCGCGGCCGCGCCGGCGGCGTTGACGATGACATCCGCCTCGAGCCTCCCACCCGCGGTGGTCACCCCCCGTGCCTGGAGCGCCTCAACCTCCACCCCCTCGGAGAGCACGGCACCGCTCGCGACGGCCTCATTCGCCAGCCAGCGCGCCACGGCCGGCGGATACACCACGCCGTCGCCCGGGACGCGGAGCCCGCCGGCCAAGCCGGACCGAAGCATCGGCTCCGCGGCCGCCAGCTCGCTCGACCCGAAGAGTTCGGCGTGAATTCCCCGCTCGCGGTAGAACCCCAGCTTGGACCGCGCCGACTCGAGCTGTGCCTCGTCCTCGGCGACCCAGAGGGTGCCGCGTCGCTCAAACTCCGCTGACGGGGAAAGCTGTGGCAGGAGATCGTCGAGGAGTCGCTGGGACCACGCACTCAGCGCGAACTGCGCCTCGCTGTCGTCCATCACGACGATGTGCCCCATGCCGGCGGCCGTGGCACCGCTGCCGGCAAATGCGGCATCGAGCATCGTCACCCGCATCCCCTGACGACTCAGGTAGTAGGCGCACGCCGCGCCGACGATGCCGGCACCGACAATGATCGCGTCTGGCCGACTGGTCATCCGGCGGTGGTAAAGCCGGCTCGGAAGGGATCGGTGGGATCGAATCGGAGGGTAGCTTCACCGGTGATGAACGCGGTGCCGCGCACATGAGGAATGAGCTGGCCGCCCTGATCCTCGAGCCACCCGGTGAAGAGGCTGCCGGTAATGCTCTCCTGGCGCCAGTGCGCCCCCACGGCGAGCGTTCCACGCGCGTGCCGTGCGGCCATCACGGCGGAGGTACCGGTGCCGCAGGGCGAGCGATCGTAAGCGCCACCGGGGCAAAGGACAAAATTCCGGGCGTCGGCGTCCGGCCGAGTCGCCGCCGCGGACAGTTCCACGTGGTCAATCTCGGCGCCCCCCTTCCCGGTCACGCCCTGCGCGCGCAGCGCTGCCATGATATCTCGCGTGATACGGGTGAGGTGGTCGACCTCGGTCAGGGCAAGCGGTGTCCGATCCCAGTGGACAAGGAAGAACCAGTTGCCGCCGTACGCGACGTCGCCCACAACGCGACCCAATTCCGGCACCTCCACCGCGACATCCCGCGCGTGGCAGTACGACGGGACATTCCGGATGGTGACCGACCCGTCCGTGCCGAGCTCCGCGGCCACCGAACCGACGGGGGTGTCGAGGTGCACCAGGCCGGTGGTGATCCGGCCGAGATGCTCCAGCGTCCGCACCACGCCGATGGTGCCGTGGCCGCACATCCCGAGATAGCCGACATTGTTGAAGAAGATGACGCCGGCCACTGACTCCTTGGATACAGGCGGCGTGAGGAGGGCGCCCACCATCGCGTCGTGGCCTCGTGGTTCGCAGACGACCGCGCTGCGCAGGTGATCCCAGTTCGCGGCCAGGTCGTCGCGCCGGGCGGCCATGGTGGAACCGGCCGGCTGACGCCAGCCGTCCACCACCACCCGGGTTGGTTCACCCTCTGTGTGCGAATCCACCACCTGGATCATCGCGGGGAACGCCGGCGGCCTCATACCGGGTTGACCTGGACCGTCTTGGTTTCGGTGTAGAACTCGCGGGCGGCAGATCCCTGCTCCCGGCTGCCGGAACTGGAGCCCTTCATCCCGCCGAACGGTGCATGCGGGTCCACACCGGTGGTGTCGCCGTTGATTCGGACCAGCCCGACATCAATCCGGTGGATGTACTGGAGCGCGGCTCCAATGTCCCGCGTGAAGAGCGAGGCACTCAGCCCATAGCGCGAATTGTTGGCAATGGTGAGGGCATCGTCCAGGGTGTTTGCGCTCGAGACGGCGAGGACCGGGCCGAAGAGCTCTTCCTGGGCCAGCGGAGCCCCCGGATCGACCCCCCGCACGACGGTCGGCGTCACGAAGAACCCCTGCTTGAATACGACCCCGGTGACTTCGACCCCGCCGCACACCACCTCCGCCCTGGTGGCGCCGAGCGCGTCCCAGATCCGCTGCCGGGAGCCGGCGTTGATGACAGGACCGATCGCGCAGGCTGCATCGGTCACCGGCCCGATGGTGAACCCCTCGACCTGCTCCCGCACCTTCTCGAGAAAGGCGCTCTCGACTTCCGGGAAGACGACTGCCCGGCTGGTGGCGGTGCACTTCTGCCCGGCGAAGCGCATGGCGCCGGCGGCGGTCAGCTTCGCGGCCAGGTCGAGGTCGGCGTCGGGCATCACGATGACGACGTTCTTGCCCCCCATCTCAGTCTGGTACCGGACGTTGCGCTCGGCCGCAATCGCTGCCACCCTGGCGCCGACGGCGGCCGAGCCGGTGAAGCTGATGCCCCGGACCTGCGGGGCACGGAGCAACGGCTCGCCGACCCCGGCCCCGGTGCCGAGCAGCACGTTGAATACACCGGCCGGCAAGCCGGCGGCCTGCGCCGTTTCCGCGAGGAGGAGGGCCATGACCGGCGACTGTTCGGAGGGTTTGAGCACCACGGTGTTGCCGAACGCCAGCGCCGGGGCCGCCTTCCAGAGTGGAATCGCCACCGGAAAGTTCCACGGCGTAATCAGGGCGACCACGCCCAGGGGTTCACGCAGCGTGAACTGCAACGCGCCGGCCGCCTGCGCGGGGACCACCTCGCCGATGGCGCGCACGGCGTCGCTGGCGTAGTACCGGAGGATCACGATACAGCGGCCCACCTCACCGCGTGCCTCGCCGATTGGCTTGCCAACCTCGCGCGCCATGGCCTGGGCAATCTCCTCGGCGCGGGCCTGGATGGCCGCGGCCCACTTGTGCAGGTACTCGGCGCGCGCCGGACCTGTCAGGCTCCGCCAGGCAGGGAGGGCCGCGCTGGCCGCCGCCACGGCCGCCGCCGCGTCGGCCGCGGTACCGACCGGGACTTCGGCCACCACGTCCTGCTCATTCGATGGGTTGAGGTCGAGGAGCAGGTCGGTGCCGGTAGAGCCGACAGAGGCCCCGGCAATGAAATGAGAGAGGGGTTTTGTCATGGGCGTAAGTTGGCTGAAATCGGGGGAGCCGCAAGGCGTCGAGCGACGCTCCTGATATGACATCGGGGCCCCCGCTGGGAGCCCCGAGGGGTGCCACGACCCTGAATCTGGCCCTAGAGGCGGGTCACCGTGTACGTGCCACAGGCGGTGAACTCGACCTGGACGGTCACCGTCGAGTCACTCCGGGTAACGGCATGCAGGAGGATACCGCTGTCGAACCGCGGTGCCACCGTGCAGGCCGGGTTGAAGTGCAGCGGCGTCGGGGTGGAGGCGACGAGGTCCCAGGTCAGACCGGACCGCTCCCACGTCGAGGTGCCGGCGACGACGAGTTCGCCGGCCGGCAGCGGCTCCCCAAGCACGATCGAGCCGGGCGTGTCCGCGGTGAACTTGACCACCCAGTTCTTCAGGTGCGAGGCGCTGGTGCCGTTCGGATAGGTGAACGCGGTCAGGAAGTTCGTCATCGTCATGCCCAGCGTGTCGGTCGTCGCCGACCATTCACGGGTGCCGTCGAACAACGCGCTGTGGGTGCGCCCCGTCACGCTGTTGGCCAGCGTCCGGGAGAACGACGTGAAGACCGTCCGGATGTCGAAATCGGTGAGGCTCGGCGTCGGGTCGATCACGTCGACGATACCGTCGAGCGTGTGGGTCATGGCGCCGCGGGTGAAGGTACAATCCGTGAACTCGAACCGGACCGAATCCGGAACGGCGTCTTCATCGCTGTTGATCGGCGGGAAGGGCGTGATCGTCGGCACGCAGACCGTGACCGGGTCGGCCACGCCGAGGGCCATCGGCATGCCGGTGCCGGCGTCGAAGCTCCCGGTTTCAATGATCTCGTCGACATCCACGGTGACGACTTCGGCCAACAGGTCCGCCTGGGCGGCGGTCAGGGTCTCCGTGGTGGTGGGGCCACTGCTATCACTGCACGCCACGGCACCCAGCAGAAGCAGGGCGGCCGTGAACGCGCCGAGTTGTGTGCGTGAGGTGAACATTGCTGCCTCCTGAGGAGAACGCTACTACGCGTGCGTGGCAGCAATCTGCTCGGGAGGTCCTGAGGCAACCCTGAATCACCAGTGATGAGTTGCTTAGGATCAGGGAAGCGGCGCAGCAGCTCTCGCCTCAGGCAAACTTCTCTTCGACGATTTTCAGGATCTCCGCCTCCAGCCGCGCGGCCGCCGCATCCAGCTTGATCCCATCGGCCAGGACGTTGGCAATGGCCGACTTGTCCTTCATGCTGCTGGCGTTGGTGCGCACATTCAGCCAGGCACCGCGCACGGCCGCGCGGGCGCAAAGCGCGCCGACCCCGGCATCCGACGCGGACGCGGGATTGCCCTTCTCCGCCATCGTGCGGATGAGGTCAAACGAGTGATAGGCGGTCTGCATCACCTGCCACGGCACCTGCAGCGCCCCCAGGTTGGCGGCGGCCAGCGCCGCGCTTCGCGCAGCCTTCTCGGCGTTGGTCCCCTTGGGCATGCCGAGCGCTTCCATGACGCGCTCGAAGGCGCGCGTGTCCGCGTCCACCAGTCGCAGCAGCTCGTCCTTGGTGTGCTGCCCGTCCTCCGCCCACTTCGAGAACTCTTCCCACCGCTCGTCCCATCCCCGCTTGTGGGCCGAGAGGTTGGCCACCATGGTGCCGAGCGCGGCGCCAAGCGCGCCGACCGCTGCGGCGACCGAGCCGCCGCCGGGCGCCACCGACTCCGAGGCCGTTACATCGGTGAATTCCTCGAGCGTCATCCGCACCAGCCGGCGATCTGCGTCGTTTCGGAGCCGATACTCGATGATCCGCTCTTCCGGCTTGAACGGAGCCAGTTCATCGAGCCCGAGCGACTTGACGGCGATCTTGATCAACTCGCCCTCGGATACGCCGACCGAGCGCTGCTGCTTGCGCAGGTAGTGGCGGCCCGCATCGAGGAGGGCGGCCAGCGGCACCAGCCCGACCAACTCGCTCCCCGTCACCCGAACGCCCCGCGCCTCGGCGGCCCGACACACCTCGTCGAAGGCGACGTGGATCGGGGTGGTGGTCAGGTCGACCAGGTTCATCGACACCTGGGCGACGCCGTACTCGGGAATGAACCACCCGATGGCCTTCACGGCCTTGAGCGACCCGGGAATCATGACCGGCTGGCCCGATTCGTCGTTCACGATCTTGCCCGTCAGCGGATGGCCTTCGCGCTTCGGGCGGCCCGCCTCGCGCACGTCGAAGGCGATGGCGTTGGCGCGCCGGGTCGAGGTGGTGTTGAGATTGACGTTGAAGGCCACGAGGAAGTCGCGGGCGCCGATGACAGTGGCGCCGCTTTTCGCATTGAATGTGGCCGGCCCAAAGTCCGGCGTCCACGCCGGCTGCTTCATCTTCTGTTCAAATCCTTCGTACTCCCCGGCACGAATGACCGAGAGATTCTTGCGCAGGGGATCAGGCTGCGCGGCTTCATAGGCGTAGACCGGAATCCGGAGTTCACGACCGACCCGCTCCGCAAGCTTCCGGGCCAGGTCCGCCGTCTCCTTCATGGTGATGCCGGAGATGGGGACCAGCGGGCAGACGTCCGTGGCCCCCATCCGCGGGTGCTCGCCTGTGTGCCGGCGCATGTCGATCAACTCCGCCGCCTCGGCGATGCCCCGAAAAGCGGCCTCAACCACCGCTTCGGGCGCCCCCGCGATGGTCATGACGGTGCGATTGGTGGCCTTACCCGGGTCGACGTTCAGGAGGGCGGCGCCATCCACCGACCCGAGGCGGGCCGCGATGCGCCGGATGACCTCGGAGTCGCGTCCTTCGGAGAAGTTGGGCACGCATTCAATCAGGGCAGGCATGAAGATCCCATGGTAGAAGTCAGGCCTCCAATCTACCCAACGCGGGCCCGAGGCGCCCCCCGATTTCCACCCCTTGAATTTCTAGGGAAGAGGCCATACCGTATACCTAGAACTTCTATGGAGAGTCCCAAATGGCCGATACCGTAACCCTCCTGCGCGGGGCGCTCGATGCCTTGGTCCTCAAGGCCCTGACCTGGGGGCCCACCCACGGCTACGGGGTGGCGCGGTGGATTGAGTCTGTGACCGACGACGCCCTCCGCATCGAGGAGGGCTCCCTCTACCCTGCCCTGTACCGCATCGAGCGGCGGGGCTGGATCGAGAGCGAATGGGGCGTCTCCGACTCGGGACGCAAGGCGAAGTTCTACCGCCTGACCCCGGCTGGGCGCGCCCAGTTGCAGGCCGAGACCCACAATTTCACCAGGTTTGCGCGCGCCATCTTCAAGGCCTTCGACGCGACTCCTGATGCGGCCTGACGCACCGGAGTTCCGCGGCGCCGGCGGGAAGGTCTGGCGGCGCCTCCGCCGGCTCTTCGGCAAGGACCCGCTTGCCGACGTCGACGCGGAACTTGCGTTTCACCTCGACATGCGGGCCGCCGAACTGGTCGACCGCGGACTCGCCCCCGATGCCGCCCGCCGCGCCGCCCTGGAGCGCTTCGGCGATCTTCCACGCATTCAACATGAGTGTGGCCGCCTCGCCTCCCGGCGGGAGCGCACCCTTGAACGGATGGAACGCATGCTCGACTTCGCACAGGACCTCCGACTCGCCACCCGGTCACTCCTCCGCCGCCCGCTCTTCGCGGCGACGGCGGCATTGGCGCTGGCCCTGGGCATCGCGGCCACCCTGTCGATCTGGGCGATGGTCGACACCTACCTCTTCCGGCCGCTGCCCTTCCCGAACGCCGAGCGCCTGGTCGTGGTCGGCCAGGGAGAGTACTCCTCGGTCTCCTACCCGAACTACCTGGACATCCAGGCCCGCCGCGATCTCTTCGACGACGCCATGATCTTCGACAATGCGGCGCTGAGCGTCCGCATCGGGGACGCCGAGCCCACTGTGCTGATGTTCGAGGCCACCTCCGGCAACTACTTCTCCTCCTTCGGGATTCCCCTCCTCATGGGACGTGGGTACACCGAGCAGGAATTCACCGAGCGGGCCCCGGTCGTCGTGCTCACCCATGCGGCCTGGATGACACGGTTCAACGGCGCACCGGACATTCTCGGCACGGTGGTCCGGTTCAACGGCTCGCCGTTCACGGTCATCGGGGTCACGGCCGAGGGATACGACGGAATGCGGCAGTACCTGCTGCCGGTGCAGGGCTTCCTTCCGCTGACCTCTGGCATGTCGCTCGACTCCCGCGGCACGGCGCCGATGCAGGAACGCGACCAGAGTTCGTACCGTGTGGCGGCGCTGCTGCAGCCCGGGGTGACCCTCGCGGCCGCCCGCGCCGGGCTGACTGTGCTGGCGGACCAGATCAAGCGCGAGCACCCGGAACTCCCCGACGACCTCCGGTTCCATACCGATTGGGAGACGCGGGCCCGGCCGGACCTCTCGATTGCCGGGGTTGTCCCCTGGGCGGCCGCCGTCTTCCTGCTGCTGACCGGCCTCGTGCTGATGATCGGGTGCACCAACGTCGCCGGATTGCTGCTGGCGCGCGCGTCGGCGCGCCGGAACGAGATCGCCGTGCGGCGGGCGCTCGGCGCGACGCCGGGCCGGATGGCGCGCCTGATCTTCACCGAGAGCATGGTCCTGGCCCTGCTGGGGGCCGTGTTCGCCGTTCCGCTCGTCGTGGTGATGCTCCGCTGGTTCACCGGCATCCGGATGGCCACCGACTTCCCTGTGCGCTTCAGTGCCAGCGGGGGGTGGAACCTGGTCCCGCTCGCGCTCGGACTCGCGGTGATCGCCGCCCTCTTCACCTCGATCGGGCCGGTGCTCCATGCCCACCGACTGCCCGTGCAGGAGACGTTGAAGGACGGCGGCCGCGGTGGGAGCGGGGGCCGGCGGCGCCGCAACGCGCGCACCCTGCTGGTCGGTGCGCAGGTGGCGGTGTCCTTCGTGCTCCTCGTCTGCGCCGCGCTCTTCGCCCGCAGCGTCAAGGCTGCCCAGCGCATGGACCTTGGATTCCAACCGGCCGGGCTGGCCATGGCGGCGACCGACGTCGAGATGCTGCGCTACGACCGGGCACACGGTCAGCGCACCTACGGGGAACTGCTCGACCGAGCCCGGGCGCTGCCGGGCGCGGAGTCGGCGGCCCTGGTCCGCGATCTCCCGCTGGGCTACAACACCAGCTCGCGCGACGTCTTCTTCGACCACGACATCGGGGTGAAGGACAACCGCGTCGACATCATCTACAACGTGGTGAGCCCGGGCTACTTCACGACCATCGGCTATCGACTGCTGGAGGGGCGCGACTTCACCGAGCGCGACGACAGCAGTGCCGCGCCGGGTGTCGTGATCAACTCGACCATGGCCGAGCGCTACTGGCCGGGCGAATCGGCGGTGGGCCGGCGCATCCGCCTCTCGCCCGATGGGGAGTGGCTCACGGTGCTCGGCGTCGTCGGGAGCGGCCCCTACGTCTTCACCAACGAGACCTCCCGCGACTACATCTACCTCCCGATGGCCCAGCGTTACAGTGAGCGGATGACGCTCCTGGTCCGTGCGCCCGGGCAGACGGACGCCATGCTGCCTGCCATCCGGCGCCTGATGCACGACCTGGATCCGGACCTGCCGATTTCGGACGTGCGGACCATGGAGGCCCACCTGCAGGGCGGCCTGGCCTTCCTCTTTCCCCGGCTCGCCGCCCAGATCGCGATCGTGCTCGGCCTCCTCGGCCTGCTGCAGGCGGTGGTTGGCCTGTATGGCGTGATTGCGTTCAGCGTAGCGGAGCGGACCCAGGAGATCGGCATCCGGATGGCCATCGGCGCGCAGCCGGGGAGCGTCATTCGCAGCGTGCTGGGAGACGGCCTGCGCCTGACGTTGGCGGGGATGGTGGTCGGGGTGCTCGGGGCAGTGGGGGTGGCGCAACTGATGCGCGCCGTGCTGGTGGGCATCGGCGCCACTGACGTCGTGTCTTACCTCGTCGCGGCCGCGCTGCTGCTCGGGGTGACCATGCTGGCCGCGTGGATTCCGGCCCGGCGGGCGGCGCGGCTGGATGTGGTGGCGGCGCTGCGGGGGGGGGAGTAAGCAGGGGGACTTGCGGCAGGGGGTATAATATGGAATGTTATCCTTACATGACACCTCCGACACTGCTCCGACCCCTTCTCCTGGCCCTGCTCCTCTGGGCCTGCTCCGAGCGTCCGGTTCGCTGGAACATCGAGTCCGCGCCGATCATCTACACCCGGCGCGACGGCGGAGCTCCGCATCTCCATCGCCTCGATCCGACGACCGGCGCCACGTCTCCGCTCGTGGCCGATTCCGCCCCGTCCTGGAACCCGAGCCCCTCCCCCGACGGGACCCGTCTGGCCTACCTCTCCCGCCGGGACGGCAACTACGAGATCTACGTTTGGGGTATCTCCGACTCCGGCGTCGGCCGGAACATCACCAACGACGCTGATTATGACGTCCTCCCCGCCTGGTCGCCGGATGGCCGGCAGTTGGCGTTCATGTCCACACGCGGGTTTGAACTCGGCAGCATCGGCCCATTCCCGGGCCAGATCTATATTGCAAACCTCGATGACGGCACCCTCCGACAGGTCACCACGGAGCCACTGACCTCCTCGCTCGGGCCGGGGTCGTGGTCGCCCGACGGCCGGTATCTCACCCTGAGTCGTGAGGTGGATGGACAGCTCGACCTCTTCCTGCTCAACCTGACCGACAGCACCGAACGCCAGATCACACACGCACCGGAGAGTGAGTACTCCGTCGAGTTCTCTCACGATGGCCAGTGGGTCGCCTTCCATGCCGAGTCCGACTCGTCGTCCCAGATTGTCGTGGCGCGGATCGACGGGACCGACCGTCGTGTCGTGACGCAGGGCCCCGGGTTCCGGTATACCCCGCACTGGTCTCCCGACGACGCGTGGCTGCTCTATTCCGCCAGCGGGCCGGATGGCAACGGATACGACCTCCGGGCGGTCCGGGTGGGTGACGGCCAGGAGATCTCCCTGCTGGCTACCCCCGCCGACGAAACGGAGGGGGTGTGGCTTCAGCCGGAGGCGCGATGACGACGGTCATGGACGACATGGCGGCGGTCTTCGATGCCCTGGGCAATTCGACGCGCCGGAAGATTCTGGACCTTGTGAAGGCCGACCCCGGCTGCGGCGTCGGCGAGTTGGCGGCGCACTTCGACACCTCGCGCATCGCGGTCATGCATCATCTCCGACAACTGGAGGAGTGCGACCTCATCGTGTCGCGCAAGGATGGCCGGACCCGCCGGCTCTATCACAACCCGGTGCCGATCCAGCTGATCCACGATCGGTGGACCACCGAATACAGTGAGTTCTGGGCCAGCAAGATGGCGGACATCAAGTACGCGGTCGAACAGGGATCAACGAGGAGGTCGAAACATGGCAGACACGGTACGGCTGGTGTCAAAGATCCACATTCAGGGTCGGATCGAGGACGTGTGGCGTGAAATCACCAAGACCGATGAGCCGCAGCTCGCCTTCTTCGGCGCACAGATGTACCGGCTGACCCTTGGCCCTGGCTCGCCGGTGCAGATGCGGACGCCGGACAACAAGTTCACCTCCGTCGTCGGGGAGATTCTCGAGGTGTCGCCGCCGCACCGGTTCTCTCATACCATGAAGTTCACCGCGTACGAGGATCCCTACTGCAAGGTGACCTATGATCTCAAGGAAGTAGGCGATGGCGTGGAGTTCACGCTGACCTCCGAGGACATCCCCGCCGGTACCAAGACCGAGAAGGACATGCGGCGTGGGGGCGATTTCATCGTCAAGACGCTCAAGCAGATCGTGGAAACTGGGAAGCCGGCACTCGGGACTCGCATCCTGTACGGGCTCTTCGGGCTGCTCGGCTTCATGACCCCCGCCAGGTGCAAGGTCGAGCACTGGCCCCTGAAGGAGGTGTCCCATGGCTGACAACGCCAAGGCCGTCGAGACAATGATCAAGAACATCGAGGCCAAGACCGGCAAGACCATCGCCCAGCTCGGCGCTGTCGTCGCCAAGAGCGGCCTCACCAAGCATGGCGAGATCCGCACCATGCTGATGGAAAAGTTCGACCTCGGCCACGGCCAGGCCAACACCGTCGCACACCTCGCCCTCAAGAGCGATGGGGAAAGTGCGGCGGCGGCACGCGGCCTGTCGGCCGGCGACGTCCTTGCCGAGATCTACAGCGGCAAGAAGGCCGACCTCCGGCCGATCCACGACAAGGTGCTCGGCATCCTGAAAGGACTGGGCGACTACGAGGCGGCGCCGAAGAAGGGGTACGTCAGCTATCGGAAGAAGAAGCAGTTTGTGATGGTGGGGCCGAAGACCAACACGGCCGTCGAGCTCGGCTTCGGTGCCAAGAACCTGCCCGCGCATCCCCGGCTCAAGGAGATGCCCCCCAACAGCATGTGCAAGTACACCACACGTGTGAACTCCGCCGGCGAGGTCGACGCCCAGGTCGCGAAGTGGATCGAGATATCGTACGCAAACGCGGGGTGAGGTGCGCCACCCCCGCCTACGCCTTCGTCGCCGTGATCGTGACCGGCGTCCCGCCGATATCGCCGTTCATGGTGAGCGTGGTGCCCGCAATCGTATAGTCGAAGACCACCTCATCGACCGTACCCGGATCGAGTGTCACCGCCGTGGCGGTGGCCGTGTAGTCGCCCCCCTCCACGCAGTTGGGGCCCGGGTTGCAGATGCCTACCAGGTCGTTTGTCACCGTCAGCGTGTAAGTGCCGTCGCTCTTGTAGGTAATGACGAGCACCATCCCCTGCGCAATGAAGTCATCGGCCGCGGTCGCAAAGGCTGTCACGTTCCAGGAGGTATGGAGCGCGGCGCCTGGCGCGGGCGTCGGCCCATTGGCGTCGTCCGAGGAACAGGAGGCGATGGCAACCGGGAGCAGGACAGCGAGATGCAACAAGCGCAGGCGGGTAAGCCGAAACGCAGACACGTAGGCCTCCAGCGGGACGGGAAACGGGGGGGGGGCATCAGATCAAGACACCGGCCCGAGCAGTACAGGCGCGCACTCGCCCGGTATATGCAACCGATACCGTGCCCCGTGCCATCACATGACCATGCGATGGTCGCGATGAGTTGCGCCGGATACGTTGGTGCCACGAGCAACGGATAGGCCGACGCAACGAGGTGTCAGCATGCGAGGACGAGCGGTAGCCATGAGTGTGCTCACCGCCTGCGTGATGGCCAGTCCCGTCAAGGCGCAGCAGCACATGGTGGACCGACTGAGCGTGCGGGTCCGGAGCGGCGCCGACGATCTCAGGAAGGGCAGCAAGCTGCGTGTCTGGCTATTGCTCAGGAATGGAGACGTCCTCAACCGGAGTCCGGTTCCCAGCAAGAAGATCAGCGCACCGCTGCCGCTGAACTGCCGCACCGACGGCTACTGCGCCACCGTCCCGTCCTATACAAGTCGCTCGTATGAGCTCGTGCTCGACCGCCAGGTGCCGCGCTCCGAGATCGACCGGGTGGTGCTCTCCTTTCAGGGGGGCAAGGAGTCGGTCTTTGACTCTCCGGACAACTGGGATCTTGCGGAGCTCGAGGTTCGGGCTCGCGTGCGGCAGCCCGACGGCCGCCAGGAGATGGTGACCCTGGTCCGTCTCAATGGATCACCTCTCTACCGCTTCCGCGACAACGAAAGCCACGAGTGGCCGGTCACGCGCGCCACGGTCCGGCCATGAACGTCGGCGGGGTCCTCCTCCACCACATCGCAACCAAGAGTGCTATGATGCGACGCTCCATCCACCTCTGCATCGGCTTGGGCTTGTTGGCCGTAGCCCATCTCTCGGCCCAATCCACGCCGACCACAAAGAAACCGACCAAGTCACCGGACCTTACGGTGAGTGCCGACGTGGCAAGCGCCATTCAGGCCAATGAGGCGCTCGCCCGGAAGATCGGCACGATCAGCGCGCCTCCCCCGATCACCAGTACCAACGCGCTGCGAGGCCTCGACGTGACACCCTCCCAGCTCAAGGCGGGGCGGTCGGTCCGGTTCACGCCAGAGGCGCTGCAAAGTCGGGACGGCTACCTCACCCTCTGGGACGTCACCTTGATTCGTGGCAGGTCGAACAAGTACGTCGGGTACGCGGCCGCCAATAGCCCCGGGCGCCGAGGAGGGGCCACCATCGACTTCGAGGCCCCGCCGGGCCATCGCTACCTGGTCGACTTCGCGGTGGAAGGGGAGCACGCAGGGTACCCGGATGTGTTCAATATGCAGTTGTCCATCTGTGGTTCCAGAACTCAACAGGTGGAGAGTGACGCTGGACACATTGCGATCCTCGTGAGCCAGCCAACGGCCCGGCGCTGCCAGGTTTCCCTGAGCCGCCGACCATACGACCCGACCCGCCGAGCGTATGATGGCTGGACCTTCTTCTATGTCGAGGTGACGCCGTTGCCGTGAGCCAGACGGAGCATTGGCCGATTCTCCGCCCGAGTGCTATGGTTTGGTGACGGACGGCCGCGAGGGGTCCATTCAACTCAGGCAAGATCCAGTCTCTCCCATGCGCCCCCACACCCGCCTTCCACCTGGGCGGGTGCGGTGGATCCGTAGTGCCCTCCTTCTCCCAACGGTCCTCGCACTCTGCACACACGTCCTTCCGGCGCAGTCTCGGCTTGTGCGCCGCATCGACGCCGCCGACGGCCTCCTCACCGGGGGCGTGCGTTCCATTGCTCAGGACAGCGTCGGCTTCATCTGGCTCGGCACGGTTGGCGGCCTGCACCGGTGGGACGGAAACCGGCTGGTCCACTGGGCACCGCATCAACTTCGTGGATGGGTCAACCAGATCGTGGCCTGTCCCGACGGGCAGCTTTTTGCCCTCGAGGAGCCGGGCCGCGTCTGGCAAATCACCACCGACAGCGCAGTCGGCGTTCCGGCACCGGCGGACCACATCGAGACGGGGCCCGTGACCTTCGGCTGCGACGCCACGAGCCACCTCTGGCTCGCCAACTGGGACCAGGTCTGGCAACGCACCACCACGGCCGGATGGGTGGAGATGCTGCCTGGGACCATGCGCGGTCAGCTGGTCGAGGTGCTGAGCGATCCCACACAGGATGGCGCATGGCTGGGCACGCGCAGCGCCGTCTGGCATCTGGATGGCGATGGCACCGTCCACCGGGTCGCCCAGGTGCCGCGCGCTGTAGTGGTCTCGGTATCTGCCGAGGGCGACACCCTGATCCTGTCGAGGACGGGGGCACTCTGGCGCGTCAGCGGGAACGCGCTGACCAAGGTGTATGAGGTTCCCGGAAGAGGCATCGGTCTCGTCCGCCGCGGCGCCTCCGTCTACGCATCCCATGATCGGTATCTGGTCCGGGTCGGGGCTTCTGAGCCGCCGATCGTGGTGGGCCCGGACGAGATTCCGGAGGGCGGCGGCCCCCTGCTGCTCGACCGGGAGGGCAGTCTCTGGCTCGCGACGCCGAACGGGGTACTGCAGTTCTCCGAACCGGAGACACTGCTCTGGACCGGACGACACGGCCTGCCCTCCGCCTTCACCCGGTACCTCGCGCGCCAGGACGAGCGAATCTGGGTGACGACCTGGCAGGGTACCGGATTCGTGGAACGCTCAGGGCAAGGCTGGCGGGCAACGACCGCCGACCAGTGGCCTTCAAGTTCGGGGCTCGCGGTCGACGGACAGGGGACGCTCTGGATTGCCACTGCCACCGGAGTGCATGAGGTACGCAATGGCCGGGCAGAGGCGACCCACCCTTGGGGCGTCCCCACGATGCAGTTCCAATCCGAGCCGCTGCCTGCCGGCGGCGTCTGGATGGCGACGAATCGAGGGCTCGTCACCGCGCACTCCTCGGATGGCAACGGGCCGGTTCGTCTCGTGGAGACACCGATTGGCGGCACACTTCTCCGCGTGAAACGCATGCGCAGCGGGGTCGTGTGGCTGGTGGGCGGCGAGCGCGTCTGCCACACCCGCGCGCCGGTGGAGAGCTGGGTATCAGTCGAGTGGATCTGCGAAGACGTGCCCGGTGCCGTGGAACTGCGAGGTATCGCCGAGCTACCCGATGGCGGGGTCTGGCTGGCGTCGTCCCGCAGCGGAGTGCACGCCCGGCGAGGTGGCGCGTGGGTGCCCCTGCCAGGCAACGCGGATCTTCCATCCCGGTCGGTGCTCGGCCTCGAGCCCGCGCCCTCAGGCGGCATCTGGGTCTATGGTCATGGGATGGCGCTCCGGGTCCGTCCCGACAGCACCCGCCCCGAGGGCTGGGAGGTGCTCGAATCGGTCACGGCGTGGCAGGGGGTGCCGGCCAACGTCTTTTCCGATCTCCTGGAGGAAGCCGACGGTACGCTCTGGCTGGCCACCGCCATGGGCGTGGCGCGGGTTCCCGCCGCGGCCCGCACCATTCCCGAGCTCGCGCCCCGGGTCGCCCTGGTGGAGGCGAGGGTGGACGCCGACCTCGTCTCACCCGACAGCGAACCGGTGCTCCCCTTTCGTCACCACCGGCTCGAGGTCCGATTTGCGGCGATGAGCTATCGTGCGCCGTCGTTGCTGCGCTACCAGGTGCGCCTCCTCCCAGATGAGACCTGGACCGATGTACGCGGCGAACCATCCTTTCGCTGGATCGACTTGCCGCGGGGCGACTATCGTGCCGAGGTGCGCGCCTCCCTCGACGGCCGGATCTGGTCGGCAGAGACCGGGGGCTTCGCCTTTTCGGTGCGCGGGCCGTGGTACCTCGAACCGTGGAGCCTCCTGCTTGGGGCCCTGCTCCTCCTTGGAGCAGCTGGCGCTGCGTATCGGGCTCGTGTAGGAGTTCTGCTGGAAATGGAGCGCCAGCGCACCCGGATCGCCATGGACTTGCACGACGAACTGGGTTCTGGGCTGGGAGGCGTGGGAATCCTCGCGGGTGTATTGGCGGAGGGAACACCCGATGAGCCGGAGCGTCGACGACTGGCGCGGCAGGTCATGCACATCAGCGAGGAGCTTGGCACTGCCCTCTCAGACATCGTCTGGTCGCTCGACCCTCGCGACGGCACACTCAGCGAGCTCGGGGCGCGGCTGCGGGAGCACGGAACGCGACTCTTCGCAACGGGTGAGGCACAGTTTCGAGTCGACTTGCCGGACCCGTGGCCCCAGCTCCAGCTCAATTCGACCGTGCGCCGAAGCCTGCTGTTGGTGGGCCTCGAAGCGCTGCACAACGTTTCTCGTCATGCCTCGGCCTCGGAGGTGTCGCTCGCGCTCCGGCTCACGGACGACCAGCTGGAGCTCATCGTCGAAGACAACGGGAGCGGACTGCCGAACGGCGGAGCCCCATCCTCGACGGCCGGGCGCGGACTGACCAGCATGGCGAGGCGGGCGACGGAGGCCGGAGGCCGACTCGACCTCGACTCCCGGCCCGGTGGAGGCACCATCGTCCGGTTCGTGGTGCCCCGACGCTCACTGTCCCGTTCCTAGGCGTGCCAACCGCCCATCACACGATCATGCGAGGGCGCAACCGCCCCCTGTGCCGTAGACTCCCTGCATGCTATCCACCATCCCTGTTGCGCACGAGCGACTGCCCATGACGGTCCGGGTTGCCACGGTCGAAGACGACCGCCACTACCGCTCCAGTCTGGAGACGCTCTTTGCCCATGCACGGGGGTTCGTGTTCGGGAGCGCCTTTCGCACGGCGGACGAGGCGCTGCTCTCAGCGTCCCAGTCTCACACACTCGCCGGCGGTCCGCCGTGGGACCTCCTCCTCATGGACCTTGCCCTCCCGGGCACTGACGGCATCACCGCCACCCGCCTGATGAAGGAGATGCTGCCCGACGTCCCCGTCGTGGTGCTGACGGCCTTCGAAGACCCGCGCCGGGTCCTCGACGCCATCTGCAGCGGAGCCGACGGGTACCTGGTCAAGCGGGCGCCCGCGACAGAGATCCTCGGGGAGCTGCGCAGTATTCTCGCGGGTGGCGCCCCGCTCTCGTCGGGTGTGGCCAAGACGGTGCTGGAGTTACTCCGGGTGCAGGCCACTGCCCCGCCAAACCGTACCCTGCTCCCCATCGACAATGCCCAGCTTTCGCTGACCGAGCGGGAGCACGACGTGCTGCGCGGCCTCGGCAGCGGGCTGTCGTACAAGGAGATCGCCTCCGACCTCGATATCAGCATCGACACCGTCCGTACTCACGTGCGCCACCTCTACAGCAAGCTGCACGTCCGCAGCGTCGCACTCGCGGTACGCGTGGCACTGGAGCGCGGGTTGATCTGAATGCTCGCGGAGGTGCTGTTGACACCGCCTCCGAAACCCAAGGAGACAACGATGCGATTCCCCTGCGGCGCCATGGCGATGGCGTTGATCCTCGCCCAGCCCGCGGCGGCCCAAGTCAAGGTAGCCGGCCCGCCGGCCCAGACAGTCGATCAATCCTGGGAGGGAGCCACGGTTCAAAAGGTCAGAATCGTGGTCCAGACCGGAAGCGACGACCTGCGCGATGGTAGCTCCTTCGGGATCTTTCTCCAGTTGCGCGACGGGCGCCGTTTGCTGAAAGAGCGCCTCAACTGCCATCGCCAGGGCGGTGACTCGAAATGGCGGTGCAGAGGAATGGGAAACAACGTTCAGAGGTCCTTTGAATGGGTGCTGGTGGATTCTCTCCCGAAGGTCCGTGACATCCAGAGCGTTGGGGTCGGCTATTGGTCCGGTGGTGGCAACGCCTTTGATTCACCCGACAACTGGAACATGCAGCGCCTCCAAGTCCAGGTGACTGCCCGGAAGGGCAACGGCCAGTTCGAGACCCGGGTGCTCTACAGCTGCACCAAGAACCCCCTCTATCGCTTCAAGGATTCGGGTGAATGGGAGAGTCCTCAGCTTGACCCAGGGACGCCCAACGCAGGAGCGTGTCGATGACGAAGTCGATCCGACGGTGCAAGTCGCGCCGTGCTTCGCTGCATGTTTGCGCAACGGTTGGGCTGAGCATGCTCCTCTCCCTCCCCGCCCAGGCACAGCAACCGGGCCGCGCTACTGCCGCACTGAGCGGCGGACCGCACCGCCCGGACACCGACACCCCCGAGGCCAACGCCACCGTGTATGTCATGGCAACCGGCGCCTGTACCGGCACGCTGGTGGCACCGCGCATCGTGCTCACCGCCGCGCACTGCGTGGATCATTCACCCGCGTCGGGGGCGCGCGTCACCCTTGACCAGTTCGGCAACTGGGAGACTCCCGGCACCTGGTATCCGCTCGTCCAGTTCCCACGCGGGATCACCATTCATGTGGGTGCGGACCGGATGGCACCCCTCGAAATCGTCACGGCCAGTCGCTACAACGTGGCCGGGTACGCCGATGTCATCCTCCTGGGGCTCGACCAGGCGGTGCCCCCCGCTTCCGCCCGACCGGCACCAGTCTTGACCCGGACCGTCCCCCCCAACAACCCGGCGGGATTCCTGCGCGGCAAGGCATTCTCGATGGTGGGCTGGGGTCAGATGGAGGGCGGCGCAATTCCCAGCCGCCGGCGAACCAATGAAGCCACCTTCGCGAAGTATCCGAACACAAGCTTTTTTCCCGCCCCCCGGGGCAACCCCTTGCAGGCCGACGTGCTCGGCGTCGGCGGAACCGAGTTCAGCCCTGGCGACTCGGGTGGACCGCTGTACTGGCTGGATGATGAGGACGGGATCCGCTTCGTGATCGGTGTCGGCCAGGGCACCGAGCCCGGCGGCGGCCGATACTTTCTTACCTTTGCGCGCGGTGGCCTCGACGGGAAGGGAGATCCACGCCCCGACCTGGCCGCGTGGCTCGAGCGGGTGCTCCGGCCCTCAATGCACTGGGGTGGAGTGGGGAGAGCCCCGGCGCGGAGCGTGAGCCTCACCGCCTGCGCCGACCGACAGCTCTATATCCTGACCGCGGACGGGCACGTTCATTACAGCGCCGATGGCGTCACCTGGGCCGACCAGGGGGCCCTCCCGGTCGACGGAGCCCATTCGCTCGCCTGCCAGGACGGTCAGATCTACCTCCTCGACCGGACCCGCCAGTTGATTCGGGTTCGGCGAGACAGCCGAGGACTCTGGCAGGCCGATCGCATCGGCCGGCCCGCGGCCGCGGCGTCGGTCGCGGCCCCCGCCGCGGGGCGCGCCGACGTCTTCTGGGCCTTGAACGACGACAAGACCCTCTGGAAGAACCTGCACGGTGGCGCGGACAGCAAGTGGGTTCGCGTCGGGAAGCCGCAGAATGCGCGGCTCATCGCAGCCACCCGCGGGGTGGTGTATGCCCTCAACACCGACAACAGCATCTGGATAAATCAGGCCGATGGGCACGACGGTCAGTGGCTTCGAGTGGGGCAACTCGGCAACGTGGCCGCCTGGAGTATCGTGGAGGCCGACGGCACCGGCGTGATTGCACCATTCGCGCTGCTTCGGGACGGCAACGTGGTCCGCGGCAACCTGGCGGCGGCGGTGCCCAGGTGAGGGCCGTCCGCGAAGTGCCCTTGGTGGCCGTTTTCTTGGGCAGTCTCGTCACCCTGCCCCTCGCGGGGCAAGCTGGCCCCCCGCTCCAACAGTCCACCGATCGCGTACCGGTCTGGGGCATCGACCAGCTGCGGGTGACGGTACACACGGGCGACGACAACTTGCGCAGTGGTGCCGGTTTCCGCCTGGTACTTGAGATGAAGAACGGGACGCGCCTGGTCAGCCCGTACTTGAACTGCGGCGAGTACGCCCCCCGTTCGAAGCATTGTGAGCAGCTCCGGGACCGGACGACGGCATCATTCGACTGGAACGTCAACGGACGGGCTTTGCTGGAGGATGTCTGGCGTATCGTCGTGGAGTTTCGGGGCCCCGGCCAGCCCCCGTTCGAGTCCGGGGACAACTGGAACCTCAATCGCCTCGAAATCGCGGCCGTCTACCGCCCGGCGCGGGGAGGACGTGATGTGCACGTCGTGTACGACTCCACGGCTCGCCCCCTGTACCGATTCAAGGAAGTGGATTCCTGGACCATTGCCCGTTTGCGGCCGTTCACCGCCCCGGACTCCGTCCGCGCCGCTCCCAAGACTGTTACCGGCAAGGTGAGCGTCCCGGTGCAAACCAAGACGCGCACACCGAAGCCCAAGCCACCTCCGGGGCCCACTCCCTGAACGGGCGGGGGCACAGTCAGCGCCCCCGCCACTCCCGTGTCTCACGCCAGATGACCGTGGGGTCGGTCGCGGTCGAGTAGAAATCAGGACAGCGCCCGTCGCCCCTGCCCGTGATGCCGCCGCTTGGCGCACAGATCCGAACCTGGGATGCGCTATAGACGTATCCGAACTGGTCACAGCAGGGACTCGGCACGGAATAGACGGGCTCCCCCTTGTACATGTATCGCATGATGGTCCCCGGCGGGTTCTGGACCGGTGCGCGCTGCAGCCGGGCAATGAGGCTGTCGATCCACGCCGGATTGCCCGAGTCGCTCGCGGGCGTCGAAAGGGGCGGCGGCGGGGCCGGGGAATCCACCACCTGGTCTGCGACCGTGTCCTGCTGTGCCGATACACAGGCAGCGCACGCGGACCAGACGAGCCCACCGATCAGGACAGCCACGGCCCGCATCACTAGCGCGGCCGAAAACTGGGAAGCGTCCCGGAGGTCCACCGGGCGGTAGTGGCCTGCGGCATGAAGCGCTGCAACGGCTCCCCTGACCGGGAGAGGAGCGTGCCATGAGCCGGCTCTCCCTTCGGTCCATGGCCGGACCAGGTGACGATGATTTGCATGACGTCCCATCCGTCGCCGGCCATCGAGGGACCGACAACGCCCGCCATGGAAGGTCCCACCACGGAGGCCGTCAGATTCACGTGGCGGAGATCACTCAAACGGAGTTGAACCGCCGGCTGTGTCGCGGTGGGTTGCTGGATTAACGGCACCTTGATCGTCAGCACTTGCTTGGAGCGCGGTGTCAGGGCAATCGGCGCATTCCGCACCACGATGGTTGCCCCGCTCCGATCTTTGGTGGGGCGCACGTTCAGTTGGCGCGACAGCGTACGCATGATGTTCTTCAAGGGGTCGTGATACACCACCTCGATGCCAGCCTTGCTGTCCGCTCCGAGGCCACCGGACCCGGTGACCACCTTGACCTGCAACTGCTCGACCGTCGTGCCGGATGGCACCTGTTCAAGCGCCACCGAATCGCTGCCCGGCCTCGGCCTGGCCCAACCGAGCAGTACCAATCCCCCCAATGCAAGCAAGGCAAACCGGGGCGAAAGCAGTGTCCTGGGCATGTGCTGCCTCCGAGGATGTGCGCAGGGAGTTCATCGGCGAGAGATGCCCCGGAATGGTGTGCCCTAGCGCGGGCGCAGGCAATCACATGAACATGCGATTGGGCGCGTCGGCCTGGTGGTCCATCTTCTGGCAGACAGCTTCCTGGACAGGGGTGCCCCGTGACCACTCAAGCGAGGGGAGTCGGCCATCTGCCCTGCCGATCTCCCGTCTTTCTCGCACTGCTGCTCCCCGCAATCGTCGGGCCAGCCATGGCACAGCGTCCGGCAGCGCTGCCGTGGCCCGACGTCGACACCGTGATGTTCAGCCTGACCCAGGGCAGTACGCGAGCCGAGATCGGCTACTGGGACGTGGGTGGACCACAGCGCCGGGCGCGACTCGGAACCGCGATCTTGCAGGATCCGGATGACGACGGCGTGGCGGGCACGTTCGACACCCGCGTCAGCGCCGTCGCAGTCGATCGCGACCGCGTGCTGCTCCACCTCCAGTCCTATGAGATCATGGGGGAAGGTTCGGCGGCCGGAGCCGTTGGCCGAGACGTCTTTCTCGTGCTCAGCCTGGCGACCGGGAGGATCACGAGACTCGACGCTGGGCCCGCCCTCACGCACGGCAGGAATCGCGGCGCCGGATGCTGGACCGCGTGGGATACATCCTATCGCGTGGCTGACGTAAACGGCGACGGCGTCCGCGACCTCGGTGTGATTCGACGGGAGCTGACCTGCACGCCGCCTGACGACGAGGCGGTATCCCCTCCGACCTGTCGCGTTCACCCGGTGGAGTGGTGGGTCTCCAGCGGCAACGGCGGCTGGACCCGGCAGCCCGCGTTCGACGGGATGCTGCCGTCGGATCTGCTCGTGCTTCCCTCTCACCTGACAGTGCAACCAGTCGATTTTGTCCTCGCGTTGCCGGGGCAGGCGGCATCCCTCCAGCACGGTTGCCTTCGAGCCACCCCGCCCTGACGGGGGGTGTGGCTGCCGGGCGCTACTTCACCACCACCCAGATCGTATCCGTCCCCACATTCGGCATCGGTACGTGGTTGCCATACGCAAACCGGGCGATGATCCGATGCGTCCCAGGAGCCAGCCCCTGAAGGAGGAGCGAGTCGGCGCCGCTGCCGATGTGGTGGACGCCTTCGGTCTTGGGAATGACCGAGTCAGCAGGGGTGAGGTCGGCGTCCACGAAGAGGTGGTGGTGCCCCTCGCCGTCCACGCGTATCCCCGTCGCCGGAACGACCTGGGCGCCGGTCACCCCCAGACGGACCACGAAGTCCGCCGGAACGGTGTCGCCGTCGGCCGGGGTCAGGATGTGCACCGCGGCGGACGCAACCGGAGGGGCCGGCCGGTCGGCGCAGGCGGAGACGACGACGACGACGGCTGCCAGGCAAGAGAGGTATCGCCTGCGAGGAGCATGGGACGCCCCAGTGGCGATCGCCATCGTCGGGGCGGGTGCTTCTCCCATGACAAGGCTCCTTAGCGTACGAACACCAGCGTGTCCGGGACAGAACGGACGATGGACAGACATCCGGCATCCTGCACCGGGATCTCGGCCGGGGACACCGTGATCTGTTGCAGCGTGCTTGAATAGGTACCGCTGTTGGAGAAGAACAGCGGGCCGCAGCCGTCGGGGCTCCAGTTCATTTGCAGCGAGGGATTCTTTCCGGCTGCCAGGGTGCCGCTGTTCACCGCGCCAAGCAGGGTGACCGGTCCGACGGCCCCGTTGTCGTCGAGGGTCCCGACGATCTCGTAGGTGCCAACAAATGTGCTGTCGCTCTGGGTCAGCGTCATCACCATCGTCCCGGCGAGTGCCACGTCGGGGCCCACCGCGGTCACGTCGGCGGAGTAAACCCCGGAAATATCCTCATAGTCAGGCGTGGACCCGGAAACGCCGCTGATCCCGCTGCCGTCGCCGCAGCCGACCAGTCCAAGACAGACTGCCGCAATCCCCACTCCGATCGTGCGCATGGAAAGCCTCACCAAGACGTGAAGTAGATGGATGCCGCAATATAGCGACGGGTACCCTCCCCAAACACATCGGCCGTGTGTATCCATCCAGTCATGCCATTCCCCACTCAGCCGGCCCGCCGGCGCCTGCTTCTCGGCCTCCTGGTCGCCCTTGCGACCGTGGTCGTGGGCGCCGCCCTCTGGTGGGCCGCCGACCAGATCCGCCCCCTCCCCCCGAGCCGCCTCGTGATGACGACGGGCCCGGAGGGGAGTGCCTATCGTGTGCTTGGCCTCCAGTACCAGCGAATCCTCGCCACCCACGGCATCGACCTGGAGCTCCGCCCGTCGGAAGGCGACGTGGAGAATCTCAGCCGCCTGCAGGATTCGTCGTCCGGTGTGGATGTGGGATTCGTGCAGGGTGGACTGACGGACGGGACACGCTCGCCCGGGCTGTCGTCGCTGGGCACGGTCATGATCGAGCCGCTCTGGATCTTCTATCGCCCCGACGCCGTGCGCCCGACCGGCTATCTCGCCGACTTTCGGACGGCCCGGCTTTCGGTGGGCCCGGTGGGGAGCGGCAGCCGCGCCCTGACCATGATGCTCATTGCCCGCGCGGGCATCGACACCGATTCTGCGCTCCTGGCGGGCCTCCCCCCCGATTCGGCGGCCGCCGCCCTGCTCGCCGGCCAAATCGACGCTGCTGCCATCCTGACGGGGTGGGAGGCGCCGGCCATCCAGCGACTGCTCAATGCCCCGGGGATTGAGCTCCTGCCGCTGAAGCGAGTGGAGGCGTTCGCGGCCCTCTATCCCTTCCTCGAAATGGTGGTGCTGCCCGAAGGCATCGGCGATCTCGCCACCGACAACCCGCCCACCGACGTCCCGATGCTGGCCGACCAGGCTAGCCTGGTGGTGCGCAGGGACATGCATCCGGCCGTCCAGCACGTCCTGCTCGACGCCGCCGAGCAGATTCATGCCCGACCCGGCGTGTTCAACCGCGCGGGCCAATACCCCGCCGCGGCCGCCGTCGACCTCGCGCTCAGCGCCGAGGCGCGGCACTACTACAAGTCAGGACGGCCGTTCCTGCAGCGGCACCTCCCGTTCTGGGCGGCCGCGGTGCTGGAGCGGATGCTGCTGCTGCTCCTGCCGCTCCTCGGGATCGTGATTCCGCTGGTCCGCCTGACCCCGGTGGCGGTCGCCGCGGTGGTGAGGCGCCGCGTCCTTGGCCTCTACAACGAGCTCCGGGCGCTGGAAAGAGAGCTGCGCGCCATCGGGGCGGAGGTGCCACCCCAGGCCCTGGTGGAGCGGCTGGACCGACTGGATCAGCGGGCGCACGCGATGTGGCTGCCGATGTCGTTCATGCCAATGATCTACACGCTGCGCCATCACATCGCGCTGGTGCGGGAGCAGATGAACGTCAGATAATCGTCACCGTGGATCCTCGTTACCCGGATTACTTCGACTCCCGGGAAATGGTCAGCTTGAATCCGTCCGGGTCCGTCACGGCAAACCCCCGACCGCCCCAGGGATAGTCCTGTAGTTCGGCGTCGAGGGTGACCCCGGCCGCCTTCGCGCGCGCCGCGATTTCGTCAATGTCCTGCTCGGTGCTGATCCAGGTTCGCATCCCGATCCCCTTGACGCGATCCTTGCCCTTGGCAAAGTCATCCTGTGTCAATCCGAACATGCATGTCCCGGCGTGAAGCATGACACCCATCAACTTGCCGCCGTCCTCCCAGCGCTCGCCGACCGCAAAGCCGAGCCCTTCGTAGAACTTGATGCTCTTGCCGAGATCGTTCACGGTGATGCCGGGCGCCATGATGGTGGCCTGCAGGTAGGACGGTGGTGGGGTCTTGGTCATCGGAGCCTCCGGAGATGTGATTGCCCTGGGCGTGGTTCCTTCCCGAGGGATTTACAGGAGACGTCATCCGGATTCAAGGGGTCACGTCGGAGGCTTGGAAGCGGCTGTCCGCGCGCAGTATGTTGGGTGCAGCCAGCGGGGCGAGGTCACTCCCCACCGCCAACCGTTGCGAAGGAATATCGTGTCGCACACTTCCCTCCCTGCCGACGTCGGAACGCTAGCCCTCCTCTGGCTCGCCGGCTGGGGCGTGTCCTTCGGCCTGATCAGACATCGCGTCACGTACCTGACGCACCCGCTGTTGACCTCCTGTTCGTTTCTTCTGTTCGCCCTCCTCGTGGTGACCCGGTTTCGACCGTGGCTCGAGCCGCTGGGGCAAACGGTCACGGCGTCTTCAGTCACCGTCGTCCTCGCCGCCGTCGCCCTGACCGTGGCCGTCTATGCGCTGGCGCCACGGTGGCTCCCGAAGCCGGACGACCTCATTGCGCGACACCCCGAAGAATTCTACCTGCCGATGCAGTACCGCTATCTCGTGCCGAAGTCGTTCGAGATCCTCTTTCAGCAACTCATCATCGTGGTGCTGACCCTCCGCCTCGCCGCCACCGGCCTGCCGCTGCCCGCGGTCGTCCTTGCCTTCCTGGGGTGCTTTGCCCTGCTGCACCTGCCGATGCTCCTGCTGGTGCAGCGGCAGGTTGGCATCGCCTATAATCTCGCGTCCCTCACCCTCGCCGCCATCTTCCCCATCTTGATCCTCCGTGTCCCATCCGGCGTGGTGTACAGTTATGCCGCCCATTGGTTCTTCTACACTCTCGCTGCACTCGCGGCGTGGATCTACGCGGGGAGATCACGGGCGCGCTTCTTGCCAAAATAAGAACGCAACCGCGACCAGGCAGGGGAAGATGTTGTCAGTCAAGCAGTTGGTCATGCGTCCAATTCTCCGGCTTCTGCCCGCTCTTTCAGTGATTGTGGCACTCTCCGGTTGTTCCTCGCATTATGTCCAGATGCCCCCCCGGCTGGACCTCGGGGCCTACAGCCGCCTCGCCCTTGTGACCTTCTCCACCGACCCCTCGAAAAACTCCCTCGGCGTCCAGGCAACCCACCAGTTCGCGGAGGATCTCCTCGCCAGCCAGACCGGATTCGAGCTCCTCGAGCTGGGCCCCGCCGATTCGCTGGTGGCGCGCCTGCTTGCGGACGGGAACGCCCCGGAAGCCGCGAAGCAGGTCGGCCGCGAGAAAGACGTTGCGGCGGTGTTCTTCGGGGAGCTGGTGGTATCCGGGACGAAGGCGAGCGGGAGCGTCAATGCGGGGGGCAACCTGAGTGTCAGCGGGACCGTCTCCGCTGAGCTGCACGTTCGACTGCTGTCCACGAGCTCCGGCGGCACGGCCTGGCGCTCGAGCGCCACGACGAGCCGGAACGTCGGACAGGTCTCCATGAGCGGCGGCAAACTTCCCAGCATCTCCGCCACCGACCCCAACGCTGCTTATGCGAAGATGGTGGACGACCTCGTGACGCAGGTGACACGCGACGCCCGGCCGACCTGGGTCAAGCAATAGTAAAGAGCCCCCGCTCGCTCAGAGGCGGCGGGCAGAGGGGCCTAGCCTCCCAGTGCCGAGGCGGCACCGCCATCGAGAATCCACGCTGCCTCGCCGGCAATCGGTGCGATGAGCTGCGCCGGAATGTCATGGGGAGCTCGGGGGCCTTGAAGGACTCGGGCAACCATATCCGCCTTGTCCGCACCCGACACCAGGAACACGACCTCGGCGGCTGCGTTGATCAGGCGAGGTGTGAGCGTGATCCTCCATTGCGCGTGTGCCTCCGAGAATGCGGGCGCTACCCACTGCGTGCTGTCGTGTACTGCGTCGGCCCCCGGGAAGAGCGAGGCGGTATGGCCATCCGTGCCGAGCCCGAGGAGCACCAGGTCCAACCGCGAGCCAGAGCCTCCCAACAGCCTCTGCATCATCTCGTCGTAGCGGTGAGCCTCCTGATCGGGATCGTCTTCACCTCGCATCCGATGCACGTTGCCAGCTGGCAACGGGACATGAGAGAGGAGTGCCTCTCGTGCCATGCGGTAGTTGCTCTCCGCAGTGTCCGGCGGGACGCACCGCTCGTCGCCCCAGCATACCTGAACCCGTGACCAATCCACCTGCGCCGCAATGTGAGGCGTCGCGAGGAGTTCATAGAGGCGCTGCGGTGTATGGCCACCGGAGAGCGCGACGATGAAGGTGCCGCGCGAGCGGATCGCGTCCGCGGCCGCTGCCACGAACTGACCTGCGGCCGCGTCGGCGGCCAACTCGGCGCTCGGGAGGACCGCGACCTTTGCCGGCAACCGCTTGCCCGTCACGCTTCGGCCCGCCGGAGCACCTCGACACGCCCGTCCGGATGCCCCACGAGCACCTGGTCGGCCGTGCCGAGGAAGAGGCCGGTGTCCACGACACCGGGGATGGCGAGGACCGCATGCTCCATCTGGCGAGCCGCACGTCCGTCGGGCATTGGCGCAGACGGGGCGCAGTCGAGGATCAGGTTGTCGTTCTCCGTCGTGAACGGCTGCAGGTCACCTTCCACCATCCGGAGAGCCGGCACCATCCCAAGCGCCCGGATACGGCGCTCGACAAGCGCGCGTCCAAATGGTACCACTTCGACCGGGACCTTTCCCCGCGCACCCAGCGCCTGGACCAGTTTCTCGGTGCCGACCACAATCACCTGGCGCTTCGAGGCGGTGGCGACGATCCGCTCGCGCACCAGGGCCCCGCCCCACCCCTTGATGAGGTCGAGATTCGGCGCGACTTCATCCGCTCCGTCAACGGTCAGGTCCAGTTGATCGACGGCGTCAAGCGTGAGGAGCGGAATCCCCGACGCACGCGCAATGTCGGCGGATGCCTGAGACGTGGCCACGCCGCGGACGGAGAGACCGCCTCGGCAGCGTGCGCCGAGGAGTTGGATAAACAGGGAGGCCGCCCGGCCGGAACCAAGCCCGACGCACATGCCATCGGCCACGAGCGCGAGCGCCCGTTCGGCCGCCGCCCGGACAGCCGGATCGTGAAGCCCACCGGGGGGCGCGACGGTGCTCACCGTGCCGACCTAACCGAGCACCACCCGAACCTGGTGGCGTTGATGGTCATCGGTGAGCGGGACCCCGTCCTGGACGTCCAGCGACACGCCATCGAGTTCGAGCGTTGTAACGCCGCGCCCGGCGCCGCGCGGATTCTCCACGACGATGTCATAGTGGGTGGTACCGCGGCGGTACGTCATGGAGTACGTCGGCCAGACGGCAGGAATACACGGGTCGAGCAGCAGGCGGTCGGCGTGCAGGCGGAAGCCAAGGAGCCACTCGAGACCGGCCCGGTACACCCACCCCGCCGACCCGCTGTACCAGGTCCACCCGCCGCGCCCGATGTGCGGGGTCTCCGCATATACGTCGCCGGCCAGCACGTAGGGCTCGACCTGGTAGCGATCGACGCCGGCTGGCGTGGCGGTGTGGTTGATGGGGTTGAGGATCGCCAGCAGTTCCGCGGCCTTGTCCCCGTCACCCTGCATCGCGAACGCGATGACGGCCCAGGCCGCGGCATGGGTGTACTGCCCGCCGTTCTCGCGCACTCCCGGCAGGTAGCCCTTGATGTAGCCAGGCTCCATCGGGCCGTCGTCGAACGGTGGCTCCAGGAGCAGCAAGATCGCGTCCTTGCGCCGCACCAGCCTCTCGTCGAGCGAGGCCATCGCCTGGCGGGCCTGTGCCGGGTCGGCCACGCCCGATATGACGCTCCATGACTGGGCGATCGAGTCGATGCGGCATTCGTCATTGGTGCTTGAGCCCAGCGGTGTCCCATCATCGAAGTACGCCCGCCGGAACCATTGACCGTCCCAGCCAGCCTCTCGCACCGCCTCCGTGAGGGACGCCAGACGCTGGCTCCACGCCTGAACACGCGTGGATTCACCCTGCGCTCTCGCAAGGGGAATCCAGGTCTTGAGAACCGAGGCCAGGAACCAGGCCAGCCAGACGCTCTCCCCCTTACCGCCCGCACCGACGCGGTTCATCCCGTCGTTCCAGTCGCCGGTACCCATCAGCGGCAGGCCGTGCTGTCCCACCTCCAGGCTCCGGTCGATGGCGCGGGCGCAGTGTTCGTACAACGTGCCCTCCTCCTCCGACACGCGAGGCTCGAAGTAGGACTCCAGCTGCCCGTCCGCCAGCACCTGTCCCGCCAGGAAGGGAATGCGCTCTTCCAGGACCCCGCGGTCGGCGGTAACCTCGAGGTAGTGTCCCACCACGTAGGGGAGCCACAGAAGGTCATCGGTCATCCGGGTCCGGATTCCCCGCCCGCTTGGCTCGTGCCACCAATGCTGGACATCTCCCTCAACGAACTGCCGCCCCGCGCTCTTGAGGAGGTGCGCCCGCGCCAGATCGCTCCTCGACACCATGAGTGCCATGACGTCCTGCAGCTGATCGCGGAAGCCATAGGCGCCGCTCGATTGATAGAGGGCAGTCCGCCCCCAGACGCGGCAGGCCAGCGTCTGGTAGAGCAACCAGCCGTTGAGCAGGAGGTCCAGCGACCGGTCGGGCGTCTTGACCTGCACCGTGGACAGGATGTCGTCCCACTGGCCGGTCACCGCGTTCAGGCTGGCGTCCAGGTCGGCGGTCCGGTAGCGGGCAATCAGTTCGCGGGCCTGCTCACGCGTCTCGGTCTCCCCCAGGAGCAGGACCACTTCCGCGCGTTCGCCCGGTGCCAGCACCACCTCCTGTTGCAGCACGCAGCAGGGATCGAGGGCAGCGCCGCTCCGGCCAGAAAGCGCCTCCCGCCGCACGAGCGCGGCCGGTCGGGCCGGCGTGCCGTTCCGGCCGAGGAACTCGGTACGATCCGCCGTCCACCGGACCTGTTTCCCCGCCAGGTCGGCGAAGGCGATGCGGGTGCTGAAGTCGCCGTTCCAGGGGTTGCGGGCGAACATCGCTCCGGTGGTGCCGTCCATTTCCGTGATGATATATGGGGCGGCGTCGCCCCGCGTGGTCCCCAGCACCCAGTCGAGATAGGCCGTGGCCGAGAGCCGCCGGGTGTCTTGCGAATTGTTCACCAGGACCAGGCGCGCCACCTTGAGCGGATCGTGTTGCGGTACGAAGTGCACCAGTTCCATCTTCACATCGTGAGCTTCGCACGCGAACCGGGTGAACCCCCTGCCATGGCGGACGTCGAACGCGCTGCCCGGCTCACGCATCGGCAACGGCGTCGGGCTCCACACGTCGCCCGACTCCTCGTCCCGGATATAGAACATCTCGCTCGGCGGGTCGCTGACCGGGTCATTTGCCCAGGGGGTGATTCGGTTCGCCTGGCTGTTGACCGACCAGCTGCACCCGGCACCCGCCTCCGAGACCAGGCATCCGAATTCTGCGTTGGCGAGCACATTGACCCACGGCGCCGGGGTCCATCGCCCGGGCCGCAACACCGTCCGGTACTCGCGTCCGTCCTTGTCGAAGCCGCCGAGTCCGTTGAAATACTCCAGCGCCGTTTCGTCGATCACCCCGTCGGCCTCGACGGCGGGCGCCTCCGTGAGGCGCGGAGGGGGAATCATCGCCGAGGCGTCGGGCAACAGCACCCGCGCCACCTGCGCGGCGAGGGTGCCGTCTTGGCTGGACAGGAAGACGCGGGCCACACTCTCCAGCACGTCGCGTTGCCCCGGCGTGACGTGGTCTGCCCGGAGGGTATACACGCGCCCCAGCGCCTCCTGGCCGTCCTTGCGTGGCATCGTCGAGGCGACGCGCACGAGGGTGTCGAGCAGGGTCTGCAGATCCTGCACGTACGACGGCGCACGATCGTTCAGGATGACGAGATCGACCGCGAGTCCCTTCATCCGCCAGTACTCATGGGCGCGCAGCAACTGCCGGACGATGCCGACGTCGTCGGCCTCGTCGATCTGTACCAGCACAATCGGGAGGTCGCCCGAAATTCCGTGGGTCCAGAGGGCACCCACCCCCTCGCATTGCCGCGCGATCACTTCGCTGGGGGCGCGGGAGGCACGGTCGACATAGAGAAGCGCGCTCGCCACCGACTGGAAGAGCTGCGCCTCGTCGGGCCCGATGCCGAGATGGTGCAGCTGCACCATTGCCCGCGTCCAGGCCATGGTCGCCGCCCGCTCGAAGATGGTGACGTCGTTGTACTTCTCGGCGAGTTCCAGCACACCCTCGCGGGTGGCGTCCACCAGCGTCGAGAAGACCAGTCGCACCGTCTTGCCTGGGGGCAGCCGAACCCGGCGGCGCAGACTCACGATCGGATCGAGCACCGGCCCGGTGGTGTCCGACAGCGGGGAGGCCTCCCATTCCACCAACGGCGCGTGCACGCCGCGCCCCCGGCCGAGGAACTGTCGCCGGTCGGTTTCCCATTCCACCTTGCCGACCGTCTCCCCTTCCACCGCGAGCACGTGGGCCAGCCAGACGGTCGGGTCCTCGGGCGCCCGGGGTCGGCGGGTCGCGAGGAGGGTATTCCGTTCCGGGACGCACTCGGTCTGGACGAAGAGATTCGAGAAGGCAGGGTGACCGGCGTCCGCCGCCGGAGGCGCGAGGACGACCTCGGCGTAGGAGGTCACCTCGATCTCCCGCGCGCGCGCTGCGTGGTTCGTGATCGACACCCGGCGCACTTCGGCGTCATCTTCGGATGACACGATGACCTCGAGCCGCGTCTCGAGGGTCCCGTCCCGGCGGACGAACTCGGCACGGTCCTCCGCGAACGACACGTCGTAACTGTCCGGCTCCTCCCCGCTCGGCTGGTATCCCGCCGACCACCGCTCCCCACTGTTCACGTCGCGGAGGTAGAAGTACGCCCCCGTGTCGTCGCTGGTGACGTCCTCGCGCCACCGGGTGATCGCCAGGTCGTGCCACCGGCTGAAGCCTGAGCCGGCCGCGGTCAGCATCACGGCGTAGCGCCCGTTGGACAGCAGGTGCACCCGCGGCGTGGCGCCGTGCGGGGTGGTGAAGTGGCGGGTGTTGGGCGGCACCAGCTCACGGATGTCGCCGAGGGCCGCGGCCGGGGCCACCTGGGGCCGCACCACCGCCACGTCCCGCGGCATCCGTTCCTGGAGCAGCAGCTCGCTCGCCTGCACCATGGGCTCGGTGTGGAAGCGGGTGCGCATCCCGCCGTGGTGCAGCAGGTTCCCGATGGCGACGATCAGCATCCCCTGGTGATGCGCCATGTACATCGTGACCACGCCCTTGGTCGTGTCAGCCGGGAGACGCGCGGGCGTGTAGTCCAGCGCCTCAACGAACCCGTACCGCCCGCCCGCGCCGGCGTCGAGGAGCGCCCGGAAGTTCCGCGCCGCCGCGATCGGGTCGATCATCGTGGCCAGCCCGGTGGCGTACGGCGCAATGACAAGATCATCCGCCAGCCCGCGCCGAAGCCCCAGCCCGGGCACCCCGAAGTTGGAATACTGGAAGGTCATCCCCAGGTCGCGGGCGAAGTAGCCGGATTCTGAGACCCCCCAGGGGACGCCACGCTCTGCGCCGTACGCGATTTGGCGCTGGAGCATGAGGGTGGCGGTCTGATCCAGGAGGCTTTCCGGTGGCGCACGCATAAGCAGGCGCGGCATCAGGTACTCGAACATTGAGCCCGACCATGACAGCAGGACAGCATTCTTGCCGACCGGTGCCAGGGGACGCCCCAATCGAAACCAGTGCTTGACCGGCACCTCGCCCTTGGCGATGGCGACGAAACTCAGCAGGCGCGCCTCGGACGCGAGGAGATCGTAGCGGCCCGAATCAAGGCTGCCATCCGACATCCGGTAGCCGATCGAGAACAGCATCCGGACGGGGTCGAAAAGGAAGCCAAACTCCATCTCGGTGACGAGCCGCCGCGCCTCCTCCGCCAGCCGGGCGAGGCGCTGCGCCAGCGCGGAGCCAGCCGCCGCCGAGCGTTCGAGGGTGCCCAGCAGGGCATCGGCGGCCCGCTGGGCCGCGGCGGGCTCTCCCCCCTCGGGGACCTGAGTCTGCCGCGCCACGAGATCGTGGACCACCCCCTCGCACCGCTTCGGCAGCTCCCGCAGCGTCATTGGCGTGCCCAACGTCGCCATGATCGGCGCCAGCGCCGGGGGCGGCCGGAGCCGAGCCCAGGGCATCAGCCCGTCGAGGTCCCGGGCCAGGGTCTCGACCGCCCGCCGCAGGGCCTCCGCCCCCGAGTGGAGGGTGGACGCCGAGGGCTCAGTCGCCTTGCTCCCCGCGTCCCGGGCCAGGCTGGCCGCCGAGGTCGACGCCGCGTCGAGCTCCGCCAGCCGCGCCGCCCATTCCGTCGGCGTGGCCGGCCGCTGGGCGGCGAGGCGCACCACCACGTCGAGCGCCTCCAGCATCCGTTCGCGGTTGGCCGCGTCATTCGCGCCCCCCCTTGCCGAAGCCAGCACCGCTTCCCGCAGCAGGTCGGCTGCGTCCTCGACGCCTTCCATCCCGGCGTGGAGGAGAATCGGCTGATCAAGGATCTCCCAGCAGGCCTGACTCAACGTGAGCAGGGCACCGGCCAGGTTGCCGCTGTCCACCGAGGACACGTACCGCGGCTCCAGCGGCTGCCCGTTGCTGGTGTCGTACCAGTTGAAAAGGTGGCCGCGGAATTTCTCCAAGCCGGCCACCGTCCGGAGTGTGGCCTCGAGGCGGTCGGCCAGGTCGAGGGTGCCGATCCACCCGAAGTCCCGCGCCGACACGGCGGTGAGGAGGTAGAGGCCGACATTGGTCGGCGAGGTTCGCTCCGCGATCACCGGGTCCGGGTCTTCCTGGAAATTGTCAGGCGGGAGGGCGCGACTCTCCGGCGTCACGAACGTCGTGAAGTAGCTCCAGGTGCGCCTGGCAATCCGGCGGAGCAGCCGTACGTCCTCCGGCGGGAGCGCGGCGGTGCGACTGCTGGGGATCGGACGGCTGACGGCGAAGGCGATGGAGGGGGCCAGGGCCCAGAGCGCGATGACGGGGGTCGCCACGAGCCAGGCGGCGGGGTGTGTGGCCACGGCAACGGCTGCGACGGCGGCCAGCACCAGCCCGCCCGCCATCGCCCGATGGAACGCCGGTCTCGTCACCGGGGTTCGCGGAGCAACCGTGGCCATCGCCTTCCATTCGAGCAGGTGCCGGCCGGTGATGTAGAGCCGCACGAGCGTCCGCACAATGGCATCGGTCATCACCCACGCCTGATGCGCGATCATCGTGACGGTAAAGGCAAACTGTGCGACGGCCGACCGGATGTCCCGGCCCACGGCCCGGAGGTGCATCCGCTTGGAGATGCCCGGCACCCTGGGCAGCAGACCACCAAAGACCGGAAGAAAGGTGGGGATGGCGAGCACGGCGAGGATGAAGCCCGTCCAGACGTCCGGCCGGGACGCGGGCCATCCCCACGCGGCCAGGAGCGTCAGGAACGCCAGGGGCATGGAGAGCGTGCGCCGGAGATTGTCGAGCATCTTCCAGCGCCCGACCTTGGAGAAGGGATGGCGCAGGATCCACGGAAGGAGTTGCCAGTCTCCCCGGGCCCAGCGATGTTGCCGTCCGGTCGCGGTGAGGTAGTTGGAAGGCGCCGCCTCGAAGAGCTCGATGTCGGTGACCAGGCCCGCTCGAGCGAAGAGACCTTCGAACAGGTCGTGGCTCAGCAGGGCGTTCTCCGGCACGCGCCCCGCGAGGGCCGCTTCGAACGCGTCAACGTCGTAGATCCCCTTGCCGGTGTAGGAGCCCTCCCCGAACAGGTCCTGATACACGTCCGACACCGCCGCCGAGTACGGGTCGATCCCGGCCGAGACCGACGACATCCGCTGGAACAGGGATCCAGCCCGGCCCGGCAGCGTCGGGGTCACGCGTGGTTGCAGGACACCGTATCCCTCGACGACGCACCTGGTGACCGGGTCGAGTCGGGGCCGGTTGAGCGGATGCGCCATGGTACCGACCAGGCGCCGGACGCTGCCGCCGGGAAGCCGGGTGTCGGAGTCGAGGGTCAGGACGTAGCGCACTCCCGTGGGCACCTCCACACCTTCCGGCAGCGCAAAGAAACTGGTGTCGACCGCCCCGCGCAGGAGCCGGTTCAGTTCGTGCAGCTTCCCTCGCTTCCGTTCCCATCCCATCCAGACGCCTTCGCTCTCATTCCATTGGCGCGCACGATGGAAGACGAAGAAGCGCGCCCCGCCGCCGACCGCCGGCCCGTGCCGCTTGTTCAGGGCCGCCACACCGGCGAGGGCCGCCGCCAGGATAGGCTCGTCGTCGGGACGATGCTCGGTCGGTGCATCCGACCAGTCGGAGAGCAGGGCAAATCGCACGTCGCCGTCGGCGTTGCCGAGGAAGTGGACTTCGAGCCGCTCGACCTGTTCCTCGACGTCGTCGAGCCCGGTCAGGAGGGTCGGCACCACCACCATCGTGCGGCAGTCCGCCGGCACGCCGGCCGGCCACTCGAATCGGGGCAGGAGCCGCGGTGTGACGACGGTCGTGATCTCGCGATTGAGCAGCGCGACCGCGAGATCCGAGGCGGGGATGAGCGCCAGCAATCCGAGCACGAGCAAGCCGGTGGGTGACAGCCCGGCCATGGCGTCGAGTGCGATGGGGCCGGCCAACACAAGCGCGGTGAACAACAGCAGTGTTCCAAAGAACCCCAGCGTCGCCGCGTTGATGAACCTGCGGCCGAGGCGAAGTCGAAGGCTGGGGCGGAATCCGATACTCTGTTCAAACGCAATCCGCCCTCGCCCGATCAGGTAGTAGCCGGCATCCCGAATCCGGGCCTCCGAACCATCGGCCGGGTCGGCTGAATCACCGTGCGCCGCCTCGGCGTGCTGCAGCGCCGCCTGGGCAACTTCGAGTTCTGGCCGCTCCGAGCCGCGTGCGAGCGCTTCAATCGCATGCCGATAGTCGTCCCGGCTCGCAAAATCCATCGCGGCGTAGTCACTGCTGGCCCGCAGCGCCCGATCGACGAGACTGACGCTCTCGAAGAACTCGGTCCAGTCGAGCGCGGCAATCAACCGCATGCTCGTGATGACGTTGCGCACCGTGACGGTGGTGGCCGCCTCCCGCTGGTGCTCCTGCAGGGTGATCTCCGCCGGGGTTGTGCCCTGGGCCGCCAGGCGCCGCTGCAGAAAGGCGAGCCCCGGCGTGAGCCCGGGGTCGTAGTTCCGCAACCGCTGGAGCAGCTCGACCACGAAGCTCGGCGACAATCGGCGACGGTCAGCGGTCATGCGCTTCAGCGCGAGCGCCGCCTCGTCACTCTCCTCCGGACTGAGCAGCGCCTCGGCGAGTTGTTGCGCCTGCTGCTGGGCGGCCCGGCTGCTGCTCATGGCATCCGAGAGTCGTCGCAGGTTTTCGATCAGGACCACGCGCAACACGATCGGGACCGCCCACAGCTCGCCAATGGTCAGGGGCTGGACCCGCTGGTAGGCCAGCACGAAGCGGCGGAGCATTTCCGGATCCATCCGGCTGTCGGTGTGCGCCACAAAGGCCCACGCCACGCCATAGACGCGGGGATAGCCGGCAAACGGGCCGTCCGCCAACTTGGGCAATCCGCGATAGAAGCCGACGGAGAGGTCGCTCCGGATCTGGCGGAGCTGCTCGGCGGTGACGTAGAAGTTGTCCACCAGCCATTCGGCGGCGGGCGTGATCCACTTGTCCGCCTTGAGGGCTGCCGCGATGGCACGGTTCGATTCGCGCAGCACGCGCGCATTGTCATCCACGCGGGAGAGCAACGACCGCCCGGACGCCACACCCTTGATGACGCCCTGCGCCGCCGCAAGGCTCTCCGCATGCTGCTCCAGCCGTTCAATGCCGAACAGATCGGCGCGGATCGGGGGTTCGACCGCGTCGCGCCGCCTCGTCGTGAAGGGGAGTGCGATATTCACCGGTCAGCTGCCCCCACCGGCGCCCAGCAGGCGCCGAACGATGTCAGCCGCATCCGCCTGGATACGCGCCAGATGATCCGGCCCGGCGAAGCTCTCGGCATACAGCTTGTAGACATCCTCCGTGCCCGACGGGCGAACGGCGAACCACCCCCGCGCGGTGACCACCTTGACCCCGCCGATCGGCGCACCGTTGCCCGGCGCGGTCGTCAGCCTGGCGGTGATCGCGTCGTCCGCGAGGGTCGTGTCGGTGAGCTGCTCTGTAGTCAGCTTTCGCAACGTGCTCCGTTCCGCCGCCGTGGCCGGGGCATCGATCCGCTGGTAGGCAAAGTCGCCGAAGTCGCGGGTCAGTTCCTCGTAGAGCGCACCGGGGTCCCGTCCGGTGACGGCGGTCATCTCCGCGGCCAGAAGCCCGAGCGCGATGCCATCCTTGTCCGTCGTCCATACCGACCCGTCGCGGCGCAGCAGCGACGCGCCGGCGCTTTCCTCTCCGCCGAACGCGAGCGTACCGTCCGTCAGTCCCGGAACAAACCACTTGAACCCGACCGGAACCTCGACCAGGGGCCGGCCAAGTCGCGTCGCCACGCGGTCGATCATGCTGGTACTCACCAGCGTCTTGCCAATCCCGGCCGACGCCGGCCACGACGGCCGGTGCGCGAACAGGTATGCGATGGCGGCGGACAGGTAGTGGTTGGGGTTCAGCAGCCCCGCCGAGGCGGTGACAATGCCGTGCCGATCGTGGTCGGTGTCGCACGCCCACGCCACGTCGAACCGGTCCTTCATGTGGAGGAGGCGCTGCATGGCATAGGACGAGGAGGGATCCATGCGGATCTGCCCGTCCCAGTCCACCGTCATGAAGCGGAAGGTTGGATCCACCTCATCGCTCACCACGGTCAGCGGCAAGCCGAAGTGTTCCGCGATCCGGCCCCAGTACGCGACACCGGCACCGCCCAGTGGATCGACGCCGAGGCGGAGACCGGAATGCGTCACCGCCTCCATGTCCACCACATTGGCCAGGTCCGGCACATAGGCAGCCATAAAGTCATGCAGCCGGGTGGTGCTGGCGTGTTGCGCCCGGGCGAACGGCACGCGCTTGACTTGCGCGTTCCTGTCCGCCAGCAGGGCGTTGGCGCGATCCTCGATCCAGCCGGTGATGGCGGTCTCGGCTGGCCCGCCATGGGGAGGGTTGTACTTGAAGCCACCGTCGCGCGGGGGATTGTGTGACGGTGTGATGACGATCCCGTCCGCCCGCGCGGCGGGCCGGGCGCGATTGTGCACCAGGACTGCGTGCGAGACCACGGGCGTCGGGGTGTAACCGTGCTGCGCGTCGATCCGCACCTCGACCCCGTTGGCGGCCAGCACCTCGAGGGCACTCGCCCACGCCGACGCCGACAGCGCATGCGTATCGGCCCCCAGGACCAGTGGGCCGTCGATCCCCTGCCCCCGGCGGTAGTCACAGATGGCCTGGGTGATCGCCAGGATGTGCGACTCGTTGAACGCCGTGTCGAGCGACGAACCGCGGTGCCCCGACGTCCCAAACGCCACGCGCTCTGTGGGGATGTCCAGATCAGGTTGGCGCGTGTAATAGGCCGTCATCAGCCGCGGCACGTCGACCAGCATGGCCGCCGTGGCCGGCTTCCCGGCGCGCGGATCAATGGTCATGGTGCGGGGTCTCCCGAGATAGCCACCCCCCGGTGAATGCGGCCCGTCGCAAGCCGGACACCAGGTAGGGCGACGCGCGCATCAGTTGCCAGATCAAGCCGGACCGATGGTTTTCGATCATCATCACGATCGGTCCCTGGTTGATGCCATAGTGGTACGGCGACACCCAACCGCCAGAGGAGCCACCGGGGTCGGGAAAGGTCGGATTGAAGGTGGCCCGGAAGCCGTACCGCGGATGCCCCAGGCGAGGATGGCGCGTGAACGCTTCAATGGTCGGCAGCACGATCTCCGGGGCAAAGGGGAGTGAAGCCACCGCCGCCCAGGGCGCGATGGTGCCATCGTCGGGTCCGAACGGCGCGCCCCGGGCGGCGTAGTCAAGGAACCGCCGCGTGCTGCCACCGACCTGGCGAACGGTGGGCCCCGGGCCGTCGCTGGCGCTCAGCCCCCAACAGAACTCGCCATACCCCTCGAAGTTTCGCGGATTGCGCATGGCGTACGCCTGTTGCACCAGCGTTGCCCTGCGGCTGTTTTCGAAATAGTCGATCCCGTGCGACCGCATGAATTCGTCCTGGACGCCGCGGCTATCGATCCAGCAATACGACATCTGGTGGATGAAGAGCGGCCCGGCGAACAGGTGCTCCACGCCATAGAGCCGCTTCCACCGGTAGGTGGGTGTCCAGGCGGGATAGCTCTCGGTCGGCAACGGATGGGTGGGGGATCCGAGCCCGAGGAGGTAGAGCACCAGCCCCTCGTTGTAGCCCGTCCACCGGCTTCGAAGGAACCCTCGTTCGGGAGTCCATCCTTGACTGAGGGTTGAGCCTCCGTCAAGAGCCCAGGTCCAGTCCACCCGCGCATAGAGCTCCTCGGCGAGCGCCCTGATCTCCCGCTCCGGCGCCGACGGGCCATCAAAATACGCCGCTGCCGTCAGGATGCCGGCAAGCAGCAGCGCGGTGTCCATGGTGGAGAGTTCGCACTTCCATGCCCGGGCGCCGGTCTGCATCTGGAGGAAATGGTAGTAGAAACCCTTGTAGCCGGTCGCCTCGGGCGACACACCCTGCTTGCTGTTCCGAAAGAACCGAAGGGTGGCGAGCGTGAGATCGACCGCCGCAGCCCGGCTGATCCATCCCCGCTCCACCCCGACCGGGTGCGAGGCGAGGCCAAACCCGACCGCGGCGATACTGGCCGGCCAGTTTGCGGCGGTGCGGTCAACGACCAGACCGTTGACGGGATTCGTCTCATGAAGAAAATAGTTGTATGCCGCCCGCTGCACCGACTCCAACATCGTGTCGTGCGCGGGCGGGGGCCTACTCGGCAGGGTCATGCCACCCCCCGACATCCTCGGCGAGCGACATGGCCGCCGCGGGCCCCCAACTGCCAGGCTCATATTGGTGGGCCGGCGTCACATCCCCGAGCACATTCTCGACCACCGCCCAGGCCGCCTCCACGCTGTCTTCGCGCGCGAAGAGCATCGGGTCGCCGTCCATCGCGTCGTCGAGCAGACGCTCGTACGGGCTCAGGTCGTCCTTGGAGGCGTGGGTGACCACCAGTTCCGTCGGCTCCGTGACCAGCGCCTCACCCGGCGCCTTCACGCGAGCCCCGATGGCGATGACCACCTCGGGGCTCAGGCGAAAGCGCACGTAGTTGGTGTCGCCGTCCGCGAGCATCAGTAGCGGCGGCCGCTTGAACGAGACCCGAACCTCGGTGGCGGTGGCAGCGAGTCGCTTGCCGGCCCGGATCAGGAACGGCACCCCTTCCCACCGCCACGAGTCGACCCGGAGCCGGAGCGCGGCAAACGTCTCGACGTTTGAGTCCGGCGCCACATTCGCCTCGTTGCGATACCCACGGTATTGGCCTCGCACCAGGCAGTCGGGCGCCAGCGGACGAATCTGTCGGAACACCTTGACCTGTTCGTCCCGAATGCCTTCGTCCCGTGACAGGTCCGGTGGCTCCATGGCCAGGAACCCCACCACCTGCAGCATATGGTTCTGCACGACGTCCCGAATGGCCCCCGCCTCTTCGTAGAAGCGGCCGCGTCCCTCGACGCCGAATTCCTCGGCCATCGTGATCTGCACGCTGTCGATGTAATTGCGGTTCCAGACCGGTTCCAGGAAGGTGTTGGCGAACCGGAAGAGCAGCAGGTTCTGGACCGAGCCCTTGCCCAGGTAGTGGTCGATGCGAAAGATGTCCCGTTCGGCGAAGACGGTGTGAATCGTCGCATTGAGTTCCCGGGCGCTCGCCAGGTCGCGTCCGAACGGCTTTTCGACGACAATGCGCGCGTTCGTGCCGCACCCGGAGGCGCCCAGGCCGCGCGCGACCGCCTCGAACATCGCCGGCGGGATGGCAAGATAGTGCAGCGGTCGTTGCGCCGACCCGAGGGCCTCCTTCATCGCCGTGAAGGTGGCGGCATCCTGATAGTCGCCGTCGACATACCGCAGACGGGCCGCAAGACTGGCAAACACCTCGTCGTCCACCGGTCCGTGCTGCTCCAGGCTGCGGCGCGCATGGGCCTTGAACTCGTCCAGCGTCCAACCGGAGCGCGCCACACCGATGACCGGCATGTCGAGCCGCCCGCGGCGCGCGAGTGCGTAGAGCGCAGGAAAGATCTTCTTCTTCGCCAGGTCGCCGGATGCCCCGAAGAAGACCAGCGCGTCCGATCGATTCGTGCTCACGAGTCGGCGCCCTTTTCGACATGGCCCCCGAACTCGAAGCGCATCGCCGACAGCACCCGGTCCTGGAAATCGGCCTGCCCGCGCGAGCTGAACCGCTCGAAGAGCGCCGCCGCCAGGACGTGCGCCGGGACCGCCTCGTCGATGGCGGCCTCCAGCGTCCAGCGACCCTCGCCGGAGTCGGACACCCGCCCGGTGAACTTGGCAAGTGCCGGATCGGCCGCGAGCGCCGCCGCGGTCAAGTCCAGCAACCACGATGCGATGACACTGCCGCGGCGCCACACCTCCGCGATCTCGGGCAAGTCGAGGTCGTACTGGTACACACTCGGGTCCCGCAGCGGCGTCGTCTCGGCGTCGGTGGTGACCGTCCGCTTGCCCACGTTGGCATGCTTCAGGATGTTGAGCCCTTCCGCATAGGCCGCCATCACGCCGTATTCAATGCCGTTGTGGACCATCTTCACGAAGTGACCCGCCCCGTTGGGGCCGCAGTGGAGGTAGCCCTGGTCGGCCGTCCCGGCTCCCTCGGAGCGACCCGGCGTCGGCGCAATGGTCCCCTTCCCCGGGGCCAGCGTTGCAAAAATCGGGTCGAGCCGGCGCACCACCTCCGGTTCGCCTCCGATCATCAGGCAGTAGCCCCGGTCCAGTCCGAGGACCCCGCCGCTGGTGCCGCAATCGACATGGTGCAGGCCCTTCTCACCGAGCCGCTTGGCGCGGACCAGGTCGTCGCGATAATAGGAGTTACCTCCGTCAATCACGATATCGCCGCGTGAGAGCTTCGGCAGCAGCGTATCCAAGGTGGCGTCTACTGCCCCCGCCGGCACCATCAGCCAGATGGCACGCGGCGTGGCCAGCTGCGAGATCAAGTCGTCGAGTTGTTCCGCGCCGATGGCCCCTTCCTTTGCCAGCGCCCGCACCGGCTCCGGCGCCACATCGTGGACCACGCACTCGTGCCCGCCGCGCATCAGGCGGCGCACCATGTTGGCGCCCATGCGCCCGAGCCCGATCATCCCAATCTGCATGCCGTCCTCCTATGGACGCGGCGCGTCGGCGAGCACCGCCTGGGCGGCCGCCACAACGTGCTCGACTGTGAATCCATACTTGGCCATGACCACCGGGCCCGGGGCGGAAGCGCCGAACTGACGTACGGCAACCATGGCACCGTGCGGGCCCACGTACCGCTCCCATCCAAACGGGGAGGCGGCCTCCACACTCACCCGCGCCGTCACCGCGGCGGGCAGCACCGATTCCCGGTACGCGGGTGACTGGGCTTCGAACAACTCCCATGACGGCATGGAAACTACCCGACTCCGCACCCCTTCGGATATCAACTGCTGATGTGCCTCCAAGGCGAGCGACACCTCGGACCCCGTCGCGATCAGAATCAGTTGCAGCGGCGGCCCCGGTTCCGACTCGGCCAGCACATACGCGCCCCGCGCCACCCCAGATCGCGCCAGGGCTGCGGTCCGCTCAAGGACCGGGAGCTTCTGCCTGGTCAGGATGAGGCCGACCGGGCCGTCCCGGTGTTGTACCGCCAGCCGCCACGCCGCGACGGTCTCGTTCGCATCGGCCGGCCGAAACAGCAGCAGGTTTGGCATCGCCCGCAGGCTGGCAATCTGTTCCACCGGCTGGTGCGTCGGGCCGTCCTCCCCGAGCGCGATGCTATCGTGGGTCCAGACATAGATGGCATGCGCCCGGCTCAGCGCCGCGAGCCGGATGCTCGGCCGCATGTAGTCGGCGAAGGTGAGGAAGGTTGCCCCGTACGGCAGCACGCCGCCGTGGTGAGCCATGCCGGTGAGGATGGCGGTCATGGCGTGTTCCCGGATGCCGAAATGGACGTTGCGGCCGGCGTAGCTCCAGACGCCGCCGGCAGACCCCTGCGTCGGCGGTGTCTGCCCTGCCTCCGGCGTGTCGGGACACTGAAAATCGCCCATGCCCGCAAGCATGGTCCGGGTGGAGGGATCGAGATCGGCGGATCCGCCGATCAGGTTGGGGATGGCGGCGGCGAGCGCCGTGATGGCCTTGCCCCCGGCGTCGCGAGTGGCCATCGGCCCGTCGGCCGGCGCAAACACCGGCAGGTCCGCGTCGAAGCCCGAAGGCAGGGCGCCTGCCATCGCCCGGTCGAGCTCCTCCGCGGCATCCGGGTGAGCGCCGCGAAAGCGCTCCATCGAGGCCTCCCACGCCGCCCGGGCTTCGGCTCCGCGTGCCTTCACCCCGGAGAACGCTCGCGCTGCCTCATCCGGCACGAAAAAGGCCGGTTCCGGGGGCCAGCCATAGGCCTCCTTGGTCAGCCGAACCTCCTCCACTCCGAGCGGCTCCCCGTGGGCGTGAAAGGTGTCCTGCTTGTGTGGACTCCCGAAGCCGATATGCGTCCGCGCGACGATGAGGGAGGGGCGAGCTTCATCGGCGCGGGCGGCAGCCAGCGCCGCGTCCACGGCGGCCACATCCATCCCGTCGATGTGCTGCACCTGCCAGCCACAGGCCTCGAACCGCGCGCCCACATCCTCACGGAAGGTGACATTGGTCGTGGCCGAGAGCGTGATCCGGTTGGCGTCGTAGAGCACGATCAGCCGGCCAAGGCGGAGATCCCCGGCAAGCGAGGCGGCCTCCGCGGCGACTCCCTCCATCAGGTCGCCGTCGCTCGCCAGCACGTACGTGTGATGATCGACCAGCGGGTGATCCGGGCGGTTGTAGGTGGCGGCGAGCCAGCGCTCCGTCATCGCCAGCCCGACGGCATTCGCGAAGCCCTGACCGAGCGGTCCGGTGGTCACCTCGACACCGGCGGTGTGGCCCCGTTCGGGGTGGCCCGGCGTTCGGCTGCCCCACCGACGGAACTGTTTCAGGTCCTCGATGG
>JAWKQM010000017.1 GCA_041390145.1 Gemmatimonadales bacterium
GCCCCTTGGCCGCCCCTTCACTGGCCAGCACCACCGCCGCGGCGCCGTCGCAGATGCCGGAGGCGTTCCCCGCCGTCACTACGCCGTCCTTCTTGAAGTAAGGCGCCAGCTTGGCCAGCCCCTCGGCGGTCGTATCGGGACGCATGTGCTCATCGGCGCCCCACGGCTCGTCCTGCTTCGTCTTCCGGTTGCGAATCGGCACCGGCGCGAGTTCGTCGGCAAAGAAGCCGCCGTCCCACCCCGCCTTGGCGCGCTGCTGACTGGTGAGCGCATAGGCGTCCACCTCCGCGCGCGAAATCTTGTACTTGTCCGCCAAATTCTCGGCGGTTTCCGCCATCGAGAACCCGCACTGCGGATCCTTGAGCGATTCCCAAAGGAGGTCCTCAAACGGCGGCGCCGGCCCGAGGCGCAGCCCCCACCGCGCGCCGCGCACCACGTGCGGCGCCTGGCTCATCGATTCGGCGCCACCGGCGAGCACAATCTTCGACTCGCCAAGGAGAATCTGCTGGGCGCCCTGGATGATTGATTCGAAGCCGGAGCCGCAAAGGCGGTTGACCGTGACGGCGGGGGTCTCGATCGGGAGCCCGGCCCGGAGCGCCACGTGCCGCGCCAGATAGATGGCGTCGGCGCTGGTCTGGAGGGCGTTGCCAAAGACGACGTGATCCACCGTCGAGCCCTCAACCCCGGCCTTGATCAGGGCGTGCTGGGCGGCGTAAACGCCGAGCGTGGTTGCGGTTAGGTCCTTGAGCGTGCCACCGAAACTGCCGAACCCCGTGCGGGACCCGGACAGGAAGAGGACATCGGATTGCTGGCCCTGCGTTTTCATTGCGGTGCCCTTCGTGAAAGAGGGTCGGTCGAGAACCGAAAGATGTCCCCAACCGACCCCCCGTTCAAGGAAGGCGCGCCGGATGCTATTGGGTGGGTGGAGGGGGGTGCCACATGTCGTAGAGAATCTTCCACGCGCCGTTCGATGCTCGTGCCCAGGCCACCATGTACCGCCCGGAGGCGGTCGAGGCCTCCTTGCCGTCGCGCTGGCCGGTACTCGTCCACGTGCCGACATCGACCGCCAGGTCTCCCTCGATCTGCAGGTGTTCGATGGTCAGCACATGCGAGATCTGCCGGTATCCCGGCGGCCACCGGAAGTAGTGCGCGATGGCGGCGGGGCCGACGATGTCCCGGTTGGCAGGAAAGGCGATCGCCGAATCGGCGTAGGCCCGCGCCAGGGCAAGGGTGTCATTCCGCACGTAGGCGGCCGAAAAGGCGCGGGCCGCCGCGGCGATGGCGGTACTGTCCGCGGCGTATGTTGACTGCGCCGACAGGCCCACCGGCGCGATGGCGGTGATCGCGATGATCACCGCCCACCTGGTGCTCACGCCTTCTTGAAGAGTCGGATGACGAACAACAGGATCACGGCACCGGCGGTCGCGCTGATCAGCGTGCCGATGATGCCCACCGGCAGGAATCCGAGCATCCCGAAGATCCATCCGCCCAGCCAGGCGCCGACGACACCGACCACCAGGTCGCCGAGCAGGCCGAATCCTTTGCCCTTCATGATCTTGCCGGCCAGAAATCCCGCCAGGATGCCGACGACGAGAAAGACGATGATGCCCATGGAACCTCCTCAGGGTGGAAAGGGCCTGCGAGTGTGCGACGTCTGTACAGCGATGAGGGCGGTCACGGCGTCAGGACCCGCTCGATGCGCCGATCGGGGACCAGCCAGATCAGGGCCACTGTGATGAAGGCGGTGCCTGCCATCCAGACCTGGAAGAATGAAGCGACTATTCCGATGACGTACAATGCCATCGAGATGTTTCCCTTCCGGTCCTCGCCGATGGCGCGCGCCAGGGTGGAGTCGGGTCCCTCGATGCGGAGCGCGGCGCGGACCATGATCGTGTAGGCGATGGCGGCCATCAGAAGCACGAAGCCGTAGAGCGCCACCGGCGCGGGGGCAAAGTGGTTCTCGCCCATCCATCCGGTCACGAAGGGGACCAGCGAGAGCCAGAACAGGAGATGGAGATTTGCCCACAGCAGCGGCCCGCTGACCCGGTGCATGGCGTGCATCATGTGGTGGTGATTGTTCCAGTAGATGCCGAGGTAGATGAAACTGAGCACGTAGCTGAGGAAGACAGGAGTCAACGGACGCAGCGCGGCGAAGTCCGCGCCATGTGGCACCTTCATCTCCAGCACCATGATGGTGATGATGATGGCCAGCACGCCATCGCTGAAGGCCTCGAGTCGTCCCGTCGTCATGATGCTCCCTTTCCGGGCCACCAGTTCCACCGTCCGGCGAGCTGCAGGAGGGCTGGACCGATGGCGAGGCGAACCAGTGTGGCGTCGAAGAGGACCGCGGCGGCCAGGGCAAAGCCAAGCATCTTCGTGGGCAGGAAGCTCCCCATGGCAAAGGCGCCGAAGACCACGATCATAATCGCGGCGGCGCTGGTAATCACGCTCCCCGTGGTGACCAGGCCGCGGGCAATGGCGGCGCGTTCGTCCAGTCCGCTGGCGCGCGCTTCGGCCACACGTGCAATCAGGAACACCTCGTAGTCCATCCCGATCCCGAACACGGCGCAGAATACCAGGATCGGAAGGGTGGGGAAGACCGCGTCCAGAGGGTGCGTCAGCCCGACCAGGCTGGCCCCCACGCCATGCTGGAAGACGACAACTACGGCGCCACACGCAGCCGCCACTGTCAGCAGGTTCATGGCAATCGCCTTGAGCGGGACCAGAACCGAGCGGAAGCTCAGGAACAGCGCCACGAAGGTGAAGAGGAGCACCAGCGCCACGATCGGCCAGAAGTAGCCCTCGAGGACGTCCTCGTAATCCACGTTGAAGGCGGGGAATCCGCCGACCACGAGCCGCGCGCCCGGCATGCCGGTGATGTCCGCCGCGTCGGCAAGGCGGATGGTACGCACCAGCGCCATCGCGTCCGTCGGGAGCAGCCCCTCACGGGGAATCGCCTCCGCCAGGACCATCGTGGAGTCCGCGCTGATGAACTCGGCAAGGACAGTGTCGGGGGTGAAGGCGCGCACCGCCGCCCGTGACGTATTGTCCACCGATGTCGGGAGCGACCGCACCCGGCCGACTCGCGGGTCGGTCTCGAGGTAGGTACTGAGTCGCATCGTCGCTGCCCAGCCAGCCTTCGACAGCGCGGTGGTCGTGTCCGGAAGGATCATGACCACCCGCACCATCTGCAGGACGCCACTCCGTCCGAATCGGCCCATGTCGCTGAATCCCTGCGCCGCCTCCGCCTCGGGCGGGAGCCAGTCGCCGCTCGGCAGTCCGATGTGAATCCGGCGGACCTGCCAAGTGAGAAGCAGGAGCGGGATGGAGGCGACAATGAGGACCGTCCACGGCCGGACCGTGACGAACGCCGCCCAGCGTTCCCAGCGGCGGTTGGCCTTCGCCAGGCGCGACGCGGCCTTCGCCCCCATCGGGCCGACCCAACGGTCCAGCCACGTCAGGACGGCGGGCAGGAGGGTCGTCGCCACGAGCACCGACATCGCCGCCACGAGGAGCCCCGCAGCGCCGACGGATTGCAGCTCGTCAACCGGAATCACCAGGAGGGCGGCAAACCCGATGGCGACCGTGGCGCCGGAGAGGGCGACCGTTCGTCCGGCCGTGGAGACGGAGAGTGCGGCGGCCGGCTCGGAGTCCATGCCGTCTCGCCGCGCCTCCCGCAAGCGACTCACGATGAGGAGGGCGTAGTCGATGCCGAGCGCCAGGCCGAGCAGGGAGGCGATGGTGGGGAAGAGCAGCGAGACCGGTATCAGGGCGGCGAGGATCGCCCCGATGCCCAGGGTGACCGAGACCGCGAGCATCGATGCCCCGATCGGCAGCGCGGCGGCCACCAGTCCCCCGAAGGCCAGCAGCAGGAGCACCCCCACGACCGGGAGCGCACGGGACTCCGCCAGGTGCACGTCGGCGCTGCTGGCCCGTTTCAGGTCGACGTTGAGCGGATCCTCGCCGGTCCAACGCAGCACGAGGCTGGGGTGAGCTTGTCGGAGCCGCCGCGCGACCGGCGCCGTGGAGGCGCGCAGGGCGGCGACTTCGCCGTCGATATCGGGTTCCGTGGCTGCGATTCCGACAACCACGATGGCGCCGCTGCTGTCGCCGCTGACCAGCATCGTGTCGGTGGAGGTCAGCGGCGAGAGCACGCCGGTCACCATCGGGAGCGTATCGATGCTCGCGACGATCTCGGCAAGCGCAGCGCGGGTGCCACTGTCGCGCAAGTTCAGCCCGCTGGCCGCCAGGATACCGTACCGGGCAAAGCGGGAGTTGAAGTGTTCCTGCAGCAAGTCCACCAGCTGTTCGGATTCGCTGTCCAGGATGCGACCGGCCGGCACCAGCCGATGGTCGAGATGGCGCCCGATGGGGATGATCGCCAGCCCCAGACAGATCCAGGCGAGCGTGATCCAGCGCCGATGCCGGACGATGGCGGGCCCGACCGATCCGACCTGGTGCGCAGGCGCCTCGATCACCGCGGGGCGTGCAGGTTGGAGTAGCGGGCTGCGGGCCCGCCGGGGTGCACTCGACTACCTGGACTTCGGGGCGTTGTCGCCGCGGACCGTGACCTCGAGCCGGACTGCCCGGCCGGACTGGGCGCCGGTCACCCAGACGTTGTACTCGCCGCTGGTGGTGGCGCGGATTTCCCAGGTGCTGCCCCCCTGTACCCCACCGCTCATGAGCTGACCGACGTAGGGCGACTGCGTTCCCGACATCCGCGGCCTGAGCTGCAGCTGAATTCCACCGACATCGGTCGTGGCGTTGTACCGGCAGCCGGCGACGAGGTCGATCCGGGCCCGTTCACCCGTGGAGGTGAATTCGGTGGAGAGGACGGTGGTTCCAACTGCAATGGGGCAGCTGGTGGCACTGACCTGCTCGGCGTCGCTGGCGGGAGCAGGCGCCGCTGAGGTGCTGGCCTGTTGCCCGGAGCTGCAAGCCCCGAGCAGGACAAGGAAGGCAAGGTATGCGGTGCGCATCGGTGACTCCGGCAGGGAGTGAGGGTTGAAGACTCTAAGGTACTTTACGTACCTGTCATGCGTGTGACGAGGGCGCGGCTTGACAGGACCTGAGAAATGTGACAAACTTTGTTGCAATTCAATCTATTTGAGAGTGACTCTCATTTATGCAATTGCGGCCCTTTCTCGCCAAACTTGGATTGGTCGGCACGCTCTTCTTCCTCGTCAAGGGGCTCATGTGGCTCATCATTCCGGCGCTCATCATGGCGCTCCAGTAGACAGCGACCGGGCAGGCACCATGCTCACCCTCCGGGAGAGCACGGCGAGCCACCACCGCCGGGCCGAGCAGCACGAGTTCCAGCGAGAGTTTGTGCGGGGCACTCTCCCACGGGAACTCTATCTCCGCTGGTTGGGCCAACTGCTCCACATCCACACGGCCCTCGAGACGCACCTCGATGGGCTGGTCAAGCAACATCCCGAACTCAAGACGGTGTTCGACGACACACGGCGAAAGGTCGGTCCGCTCCGGAAGGACCTCGCCTTCAACGGGGCGGCCGCCGACCAGCCGGCGCTCCCCGCGGCCAGGGCCATGCTCGCGTGGATGGATACCCTTGCCAAGACCGAGCCGCTCGCGTTGCTCGGCGTGCTCTATGTCCTTGAAGGAAGCACCAACGGGTCGAAGTTCATCGCGCGAAAGGTGCGCCCGGCCTATGGCCTGCCAGCCTCCGGCGATGGCACCGCCTACCTCGATCCCTACGGTGATGCGCAGCCGGCGCGCTGGCAGGAGTTCAAGTCAGCCATGGATGCGCTGCACCTGCCCGCCACAGACGTCGAACCGATCGTCACAGCGGCCCAGCACACCTTCGATGCGATCCGCGAACTGGGCGCCGAGCTCCTCGGGACCAACGTGGCCCCGGCGTAGTCGCAGCAGAACGGCCTACTGCAGGGATCCGAAAAAGAACTCCAGGGACACACCCGCGACGTTGAGATGGGGGGTGTCGCAGGTGGTGCAGTTCTGGCGCAGATAGTAAGTGTCCAGGACCCACTTGTCCTTGTATGGCCACTGAATGCCGATGCTGTACTGCTGTTCGTTCCAGGAATCCTTCGCCCAGTCGTAGAACACCTCTGCCGACAGGTAGGGGGAGTATCGGAAGGCATGGTGGCGCAGGTCCGCCTCCAGACGCAACCGGTTCCGGTACCGGCTGGAATAGGTGCCGTTCACCCACCGAAACTCAAAGCGGTTCCGGTCTTCGATGAGGATGGCGTCGCTGGGGCGATGCCGCCCCGTCGCCTGCGCCTTGAGCCGGTTTTCGTACTTGGGGGACGAGGATCCCTGCGTGTCCAGGTATTCGTACCCGATTCCGAAGACGTAGGCATGCTCTTTGGATGGGTCGATGTTGGTCAGGTGGGTTCGCATGATTCGCTTGACCTGGTAGCTCAGGTCGGTCCCGAAATTCCACTGCCTGGTCGGGTAGCCTTCCTCATTCTTGAGCTGCGCGTATACAGTCTGGCTCAGCCCGGAGGGCCCCTGATATCGTGCGGACAGCTCGGGCCAGAACTCTCCCACGGTGGTGGGATCCTGCCCGAACGCTCGCGAACACACCACCATCGAAAGCAGCGCGACCACCGACACCACGGCACGAGCCGGCATGCTGATGGCCCCGCTCAGGCGAGTGCGCTCATCAGTGCGGCGGCCACTTCGGTCGTCGATCCGGTGCCGCCGAGATCCGGAGTGAGCGGTCCGCTCGCCACGACACGTTCCACCGCTCGTTCCAGCTTTGCCGCTCCCGCCGCACATCCCAATTGGTCCAGCATGAGCGCCCCGGTCAGCACGGTGGCCATCGGATTGGCGACTCCCTTCCCGACCAGCGGCGGGGCCGATCCGTGCACCGGTTCGTACAGCCCCGCGCGTCCCGGGTGGAGGTTGGCGCTCGCCGCGATCCCGAGCCCGCCGATCAGTCCCGCGCCGAGGTCGGAGAGAATGTCGCCATAGAGGTTGGTGGTGACGATGACCTGGAACCGCTCCGGTTCCCGGACCAGTTCGAGCGCCAGCGCGTCGACGTATCGATGCTCCCGCTGGATGCCGGGATACCGTTCCCCGATTTCTCCGAAAAGCCGTCCCCAGATGCGCTGGTAGGGGATGGCGTTCGACTTGTCGCTCATCGTGACGCGCGTCTTGCCGTGCGCGGCGGCCCATTCGAACGCCGACTCGATGATTCGCGCGACGCCCCGGCGGGTGTTGATCTCCTCGGAGACGTGGACCTCGTCGGGCGTGCCGATGCTCTCGGAGCGCCCCTTCCCGAGATACTGACCCTCCGTGTTCTCGCGAAAGATCACGAAGTCGATGGCGGTACTGCCGCCGTCGCTCCGGCGATCGGCGCGGAGCGGCGAGAGCTTCGGGTGGAAGAGCCGCGTGGGACGGAAGTTGATGTAGAGGTCGAGCCGGAACCGGAGCCCGAGGAGAATGTCGCGCGCATGCTCGTTGCCAGGCACCCGCGGATCGCCGAGCGCCCCGACCAGGATGCCGTCCACATCCTCGCGGAGGTGCTCGAAGGCCTCGTCGGGGAGGGTCTCACCAGTGCGCAGGTAGTGATCGGCGGAATAGGGGAGGCGCTCGACCTCGAACGCCAACCCTTCGGTGCGGGCCGCCGCTTCGATGATCGGCAGCGCCGCGTCGATGACCTCCGGGCCGATGCCGTCGCCGGCAATGATGGCGATCTTCGCTCGCGTCACGACACTCCTCCCTGGGCTTCCTCGCCGCAACTCACGCAGTACCGCCAGCCCACATCCATGTCGGCGCCGCAGGCCCGGCAGGTGCCAACGTCCTGACCCATGCCGCAGTGCGGGCAGAAGTTGATGGTCATGCGGGGCGGGACGAGCCCACCGCAGAACGGACAGCGCGCCTGCGTCCGGTCGAGCGAGGCCGGCGGAACAGCCGGCATCTCAGGCTCGAGCGGGGTAACCGCGCTCGCGTTCGCCTCGAACACCGGATCCGGGACCCACGCATCATCCTGCCTGGCTGGCGCCTCGCGTGGCTCGGCGGATGCCTCGGCGTCCATCTCGTCGAAGACATCGTCCGGCACATCCTCCGCTTCCGCCACCAGCCCCGGGTCGCCAGGGGGCGCGTACCGTCGCTCGGGGTGCACCTCCATCGCGCTCCGCAGGGGGTCGGTCCGCAGCACCACGTGGGTGTCGCCGTACACGCGGAGGAACGCGAGGTCGGGGAGCGGCTTCTTGAGCTCGGCGAGCAGGGCGGTCTGGGCGGCGGGGTCGGCCTGGACGAAGTCACCTTCCCCGGCACAGAGCCGGAGGAGGAGGGTCTCGTAATCCTCGGCGCTGTCCACACCGAGCTCCCGCCGGACCAGCCGGTAGGGCAGCAGCCCGTCCATCAACTCGTTGATGGCGATCGGCTCATGGATGCGCGGCGGCTCCTGCTCCGAGAGCGTGCGCACCAGCAGCCGGAAGAGGGGGTCGAGAGACGTCATGGATGCAATCTCACCGACTTGGGCTGATGCCGCCAGACGTGACCGGTCGGCTGCCTCGCGTGGTCGGCCGCCTCGGGACTGCCCTCCGAACCACTCCCTTCGCTCGCGTTGAACCGGCAGAACAGGAGGAGGGTGATGTGGGAGGAAGGGGATCGTCGGCGCAGGAAGTTCGCAGGAGGAGTGGAGCGGGGCGGCCGGAGAACTTCCGGAGCCGACGACCCCGACGACCACATCCGTCGAGGTCAAGGGGCGCGCTACTCAACATCTCGCAGTTCAATCTGATCTCCGCGCGCCAGGCGGTCCGCCAGCCGCTGATACGTTGCGTCGGCGTCATACTCGAGGAATTGCCCCCGGCCACGCTTCGCCGTGAGCCACGTGTCGAAGCCGGACGGGATGGCCCCGTCCGAGGTGTGCTGCTCGGTGGCGGCGCCCACGGCCAGGTCGTTCGCGTATTCGTTCTTGGCGTGTCCCTGGTGGCCGCGTACCCACGTCCACTGGACCTCGTGCTTCCCGGCCGACGAGACGAGCTGCTGCCAGAGGGGGAGATTCTCGATCGGCCCTCCCTTCCGCGTCCACCCGCGCGCCTTCCAGGCGGGCACCCACTCGCGCATCCCCTTGACCAGGTACTCCGAGTCCGACACCAGGAGGACGCGCATCCGCTGGCCCTTGCCGGCCAGGAGCTGCAGCGCCGCGATGCCGCTGGCCAGCGCCATCCGGTTGTTGGTGGTGTCGGCGGCGTGCAGGAAGAAGTCCCGGCGCTGGACGCCGCCCTTCGTGGCGGTTTCGATGAGCCCGCCAGCGCCGCCAGGGGTCTTCCCCTCCTGGCCGTTGCCGAGGCAGCTCTCGTCGAGGTGCACCACGGCGATCGCAAGCGGCTGGGTCATCCGTCGTTCCTCAGGACCTGGAACCAGGCGATATCCTTGAGCAGAAACTCCATCATCTCTCCTGTCATCGGCAGGCGGGCGTGAAAGGCCTCGCCCCGTGGGCCGGCGCTCACCTTGTCCGCAATCACGATGTACTCCGTGCCGCGGCGGTCCACGACCACCCGCAGCCCGTTCCGACACGCGTGCTCAAGTTGGTCGTACTTTTCGCTGTTCCAGCGCACCAGGACTCCTCAGGCGTCCCCCCTCTCCATCATATGGAGAGGGGGACAGGGGGTGAGGTAACACCGCGGGGCAGCGGGGCCGTTGACAACGGGTTCATGAAGGCTGTCTCTCACTTATGTGGATCGTGCCCGTCTCCCCATCCACCAGCCTCCCGATCACCGCCGCGGCCAGCGATTGCGCTTCCTTCAGTCCGGCCAGAAGGTCGGCGAGGCGCTCCGGCGCGACTGCCAGCAGCAGTCCGCCGGACGTCTGTGCATCCGCAAGCAGGATTCGCTCGGCGGCCGTGACGCCCGAATCGTATGTGGTCGTGGCCGAGGCTGCCTCGATGTTGCGCTGGGTGCCGCCCGGCATCAATCCTTCCTCGGCCATCTGGCGCGCATGCTCGAGTACGGGCAGATTCTCCACCCAGAGATCGGCAGCGAGGTGGCTCCCCGCGAGGATATTGCCGAGATGGCCGAGGAGCCCGAACCCCGTAATGTCGGTCGCCGCGCGAACGCCCGTGGCACGGGCCGCGCGGGCCGCCCCGGCGTTCAGGGCCCGCATCGAGGCAACCGCCGGGGCAATGTCCGCCTCCGTCAGCCGGTCGCGCTTCAGCGCCGTGGTCAGGAGCCCGGTTCCGAGCGGCTTGGTGAGGACCAGCAGGTCGCCTGCCGTGCCAGCAGCGTTGGTCATCAATTGGTCCGGGTGCACTTCTCCGGTCACGGCCAGGCCGAACTTTGGCTCCGCGTCGTCGATGGAGTGCCCGCCGAGCAGGAGGCACCCGGCCTCCTGCGCCACCTCCGCGGCGCCGGCCATGACCTCGCCGAGCAGTTCGAAGGGGAGGCCGGTCCGCGGCCACGCCACGAGGTTGAGGGCAAAGAGGGGCGTGCCCCCCATCGCGTACACGTCGCTCAGCGCGTTGGCGGCGGCGATGGCGCCCCAGCTCCGTGCGTTGTCCACGATCGGCGTGAAGAAATCAGTCGTGGCAATCAGGGCCCGGTCGGCGGAGAGCCGGAAGACCGCCGCATCGTCGCGAGACCCGGCATCCACCAGCACTCGGGGATCCGCGACTCCCGGCAGGTGACGCAACACTTCCGTCAACTCGGCACTGCCGAGTTTGCAGGCACAGCCCGCGCCGTGTGAGAGCGCGGTGAGCCGGATCCGGGCCTCGGCCTGCCGAACGGTCATTCGTATGTTCCTCGCAGTGGAGTCGTCAAGGTGAATCCTTCGGTCGCACTCGGCACGGCGTTTCTCCTCGGCCTGGCACATGCCATCGAGGTGGATCACATGATCGCCGTCACGGCGTTTGTGAGCACTCGACCCGCGCTGCGGTCCGCGGCGGGGTTCGGCCTCCGCTGGGGACTGGGCCACTCCCTCGCCGTGTTCCTCGCGGGAGGCATCCTGATCGCGACGGGGCTCCGCTGGCCTGCCGGATACGACCAACTTGGCGAGGGGCTGGTTGGCGTACTACTCGTGGCGGTCGGAATCTGGGCCATGCTCCGCGCTCGCAAGTTACATCTCCACGCGCCCGAGGAACACGGGGACCACGCCCACCTGCACGCGCACGGGGCCGCCGCCACCGCCCACACCCATGACCACCACGAGCCCGCGGCGCCGGCGCACCCGCCGGTGGGTCATCACCACCATCACGCGCCGCACCGCGATCGGCACGGTATCACCGTGGTCGGCCTGATGCACGGCCTGGCGGGGACCAGTGCCGTGGTGGCGCTGGTGCCGGTCACCCTGATGGACCGCAAAATCGTCGGGCTGGGCTACCTGGTGGCGTTCGGGCTGGGGACGATCGTGGCCATGACCGCGTATGCGGTGGTGGCGGCGGCCGCGCTCCGCCGCGCGTCGGAAGGCTCGCTTACGTGGGGCCGGATGCTCGGACGCTTCGTGGGGATGGGGAGCATCGGGGTCGGGCTCTGGTGGATCTGGCGGGCCGTGGGGTAGTGGCGGGGCGGGGGCGGGCACTTCCCGTCCCGTACCCCACCCCAGTTCACGATATCCCTCCGAAGCGGTGGGCCACGGCAGCACGATAGGTGCGTGACAGGAGCAGCAGCGCCCCCGACTCCAGCCGGACCTCGTAGTCCCCATCTCCCAGCGGCCGCAGTTCACGCACCGCGGTGATGCGCACGATGCTGGAGCGATGAATCCGCGCAAACTTGGCAGGATCGAGCAACTGCTCCAGGTCCTTCATGGTCCGCCTCGACAGATGGCGGCCGTCGGCGGTGTGGAGCCGGACATAGTTGTCCGCCGCCTCGATCCACTCAATGGCCTCTGCGGGCACGATCGATATGTGCTTCGGTCCCCGTGCGGCAATCTGCTCCAGGTAGTGCCCGGGCCCACGCCGGGCCTGCAGCGCCTCCGTGACGCGCTGATGTTCGAGCGCGCGGTTGGCCGCATGGCGCCGGTGGACGCGTTCCATCGTCTGCACCAGGCGGGCGCGGTCGAACGGCTTCAGGAGATAATCCGCCGCCTGCACATCGAACGCAGTGATGGCGTAGCGGTCATAGGCGGTCACAAACACGATGAGGGGAGCGGTGCCTGGATCGAGCGCCGCCACGACGCCGAGGCCGTCCAGTTCGGGCATCTGCACGTCGAGGAACACGACGTCGGGGGAGTGCTCTTCGATGCGCTCCAGCGCGTCGAGGCCGTGGCCGGCCTCCGCCACGACGCGGACACCAGGAATGCCTCCCAGCATCCGGATGAGGTCGCGGCGGATGATCGGTTCGTCGTCGACCACCACCGCGGTCAGGTCCACCATTACCCGGCCCTCGAGAGTGGGAGTGTGACCACCGCCTCGACCCCGGATGGGGTCGCCGTGCGCAGGATCACGGCGGCGTCCGGATGCGTGGTGCTGAGACGTTCCCGCGTAGTACCAAGCCCGAGGCCGTCGCGCAGCTGTGCTGGAAGCGGGACCCCGTCGTTCCACACCACGATGCGGAGTTGGCCCGCCGCCACGTCGGCGGTGACACGGATCACCCCGCCGGCGGCCCGAGGCGCCAGTCCGTGGCGGAGGGCATTCTCGGCGAGCGGTTGCAGGAGCAGTCGGGGGACCATCGCCGTCCGTGCCTCGGGCGAGGCGTCGATGTCCACTCGCAGTCGATCGCCAAACCGGATCAGCTCAATATCCAGATAGCGCTGGAGCAGCTCGAGTTCCTCGGCCAGCGGCACCCGGGTCCGGTCCGGCTCTGCGATGACGTCACGGAGCAGGTCACCCAGCTGCGCGAGCATGGCGCGGGCCCGCGCGGGGTCCTCATCGATCAGCGCCCCGATGGCGTGCAGGGTGTTGAAGAGAAAGTGCGGTTGCAGGCGGGTGGCGAGTGTCTCGAGCCGCGCCCTGGCCGCCAGCCCTTCGAGGCGCGCGCTCTGCATTTCCCGTTCGCGTAGGGAACGCAACAGCCGCTCGGCGGCACCGGTGCCGAGAATGCCCGCATACACCAGCGCCCCGATCTGCATGCGGGTGCCGCTCAAGGCCTGGCCCAGCATGGCGAGATGGGACGGTGGCGTCTCTGTGGCCGGGGCGAACATGCGGAAGCCAACCCAGACCAGCAACCAGGTGAGCGGGACATACATCGCCAGCCCGGCGAGGAGATGCACGCAGGTGGCCCGGAGGCGCTGCCCCGGGGTGAACCGGACAACGCGACCGAGCCAGAGAATCACCGGAGCCACGGCCGCCCAGGGGAACCAGGCGGCGGCGCCATACGTGAACGCCCGCGCGACCGTCGTCGGCTCGCTTGCCGCGGCGCGGGCGAGATAGATCTGGAGGCCGGTGAGGAGCCCGAGGGCGGTGCATCCCACGACCGTCACCGCGGTCGCGGGGCGCACATGCGCCGCCATCCACCGGGTGATCACGGCATGGCGTTCGTCTCGAGAATGGTCGACCATGCGGTCAACTTAAGATGCTGCGCCGCGGCCTGCACGGGTGCGAATCCCTCGCGCTTTGTGGCGGCAACGACCTCCCGCGCGTAGACGGTCGGGGAGGTGGCCGACTGGATGTAGTCACCCGCCCAGAGGAACTTCGCCGATGGGAGCCAGGCCATCAGGGCCCCTTCGCTGGCCACGCCATCGATCGGTGCGAGGTCCACGGCCCCCCCGGCAAACGACTGGCGGCTGCTGACCGGGAGCATCTGAGTCGTCTGTGGGAGGGTGGTGCTCCGAATGTCGGGGGTGAGATCCCAGCGCCGGTCGATCACCCGCGTCAGGAATGGAATGGACATCGGATGTGTGGCGATCGCCGCGCCGCGCGCCGCCCAGAAGCGAACGCCCGCGATGTGCGGCCACGCCAGGTCCGTCACCACCAGCACCATCGCGTGGCGGCCCGGAAAGAGCTTCGCGATCCACGCGGAGTCGGCCTGGCTGCGCCATTCTGCCGTCGTGGCGTCGAACAGGAATACGGTGTCCTTCGCCATGGTCACCGCGTGGGTATAGGTCGGTGTCGTGAGCAGGTAGGTGTTGTCGCCAACCCTGACCGTATCAACCGGCTGGGGAGTGGAGAGCCAGCCGGTGCTGCCGCGCTGGTCCACGGCGGGCACGGGGAGGGCAGGCCAGGCGGACGCGAGCGGCACCGTCTCACCCAGGGTCTGCGAAGAGAAATCAAGGTCCCGGTGAAGCTCTTCGACCCCGTCGATGTAGCGCGCGCTGGTCACGGGGAGCATGAGCGGTCCAACCTGCCACCAGGTCGTGTAGACATATTCGGCGAGCACCTGGCCCCACAGGTAATGCGGCTCGACACGCTCATACTTGACGGGGACGGCGCTGCCGGTCTGCAGGTACAGCCGCTCCCCGGGCCGACCCCGGGACAGGACGACGCGCGGGTAGCCCCGGAAGTCGCAGGTTGCCACCACGGTCACATCCGCCGAGCGCCAGTCGGCGAGCACGGCCAGCGGGTTCAGGAAGCGGCTCGGTTCATAGAACTCGTAGAACCGCGGGATCGGGATCAGGGTAGTATCGCCACGAATGCCGAATGCGGCGGTTGGCGTCATGAGGACGCTCCGTCCCGGTGCGCCCCCAGCCGGCATTGTCAGCCGGCGCTCGGTTCCGCCCACAGGGTCAAAGGTGAACCGGATGCTCGACGTCGCCCCGATGTAGGGAGGATAGGGGCGGTCGGACTGGTAGAACTGGATGCTGGATTCCGATCCTTCAAAGACCACGGCGCCCTCGACCCGGGACATGCCTGTGGCGGCGATGGCCCGCTGGATCCACGCCCGACCATCCCCGGTGGCGGCGACGCATTGCTCCGGTTGCAGGCGCGCTCTCCCAGCCCAGCTGGTCTGGGCCCGCAGGCTGCTGACGGGGACGAGGCTCGCCGAGAGGAGGGCTGCGAAAGTGACCGCGCGTCGGAGGCGGTGGGGGGTGGGGCAGGGGTGCATGGTGACTCTCCGGATCAGGGTGTTGCCCGGGACTGCGGCGTGATCCGAGAGTAGAGTCGTGGCTGTCCGGAGAGGGTGAGGGTGGGGCAGACCGCGTGAGGACGGGGTGAATAGCGGCTGGGCTAGTTCGCGCCCGTGCTGTGCAGCAGTGCCTGCAGCCCGATCAGCGCCCGCTCCTCCTGGGCGGTCGCCCCGAAGGCGCCGTCTTTCCGCTGCATGGCGATCAGGGCAGGTACCGCACGTGTGACCGCCTTCCGCGCGGGCGGCGTGTTGGCCACCATCAGTGAGTGCAGCGCATGGAAGAGGTCGGCGTTGGCCCAGGTGCCGTCGTCCTGCTGGTTGTCGGCGATGAAGCGGGCCGTCTTCAGCGTGGCTCCCCGGTAAACGGGCGGCGAAATCGCCAGCGGATGCAGGGCCGCAATGATCAGGTCAGGCGCGTAGTACCCGCTCCAGTCGTTCCATACGTCGGCCAGCACGGCGAGGCTCATCAGGTGCTTCTTGACGCTTGCCTTCCCGGCCAGGCCTGCCATCACCACGGCGCGCAGCGCCAGGCAACTCACCGCAAAGCGCGCCTGCGCTTCCGCGCGAAAGGTCTTGCCGCAGGGCAGGGTGATTGGCGCCAGCCGCTCGGTCTCGGGCGCCGGGGCGAAGAACCCCGCCAGGTAGTGGTCACAGGCCTTCTGCTCGTGACGCGCCGGATGGCACCCCTCACCAAAGGCCCCAGGCTTTCCCGCCAGGCCGAGTGTCCAATTGATGAACCGTGCGGTGCCCGGTTCCTGTCCCGAGTGCCCCAGGTCCATCAGCTCGATGGCACGCCAGATGGTGGGGAGGGCGGCACCGCCCACGCTGCCGTCGGTCCGGAGCCCTCTCTGCAGGCTGGCAATGATCGCCGCGCGCGCGGCCTCGTCCCCAGGAGCGGGACGACCGAGCGCCTCACGTGCCAGGATCGCCGCGCGGGAGCTTCGCGGGGCGAAGAACGCTTCCAGCCGCTCGATGGCGGCATTGGTGTTGGGGTGTCTCACGCCAGGAGCAGGGAGAGGATGCCGCCCGCGGCTGCCCCGCGGATGCCGCCCAGGAGCACGTGCAGCAGTGGAGGGAAGGGCGCATGGTCCATGTCGGCCACCCGCATCCAGCCCGCCCATTCGACCAGCAAGCCGAGCAATCCGAACAGGAGCCACCATCCGCCGTGTCCGAGGCTTGCAAACCAGAGCCCGGCGATGAGCGTGAAGAGCAGCGCCTCGATGAAGTACGCACCCGGCGCACGGCGCAGCACACCGCGACCCGGCTCACGCCCGCCGCCGGCGACTTTCCCCTCGATGGCTTCCCAGATCAGGAAGAGCATCCAGATGGCCATCCACCCGAGAAGCAGGTGCACGAGGGGCATCGACGCTACCAGCGATTGCGGATCGAATCCGCCAGGACGAGTTGCCCGCGCACCATTACACGCGTCACTGCGCGGGTGTTCCTGATGTCGGCCAGCGGGTCCTTGCTCAAGATCACGAGGTCGGCGGCCTTGCCAGGCACGAGCGTGCCCAGCGAGTCGGCTCCGAGCAGCGCCGCCGCATCGCGCGTCCCAGCGCCCAACGCCTCCGCCGGCGTCAGCCCGGCGCCGACCAGCAGCTCGAGTTCGAGGTGCTCGCTGGCGCCTGGCACCAGCATCTGGTTCGATGCGTCGGTGCCGGTCACGACTCGGCCGCCCGCCTGCTTGAACGCCCTGACGAAGAGGTCCTGCATCGGCCGTCCCCGGCGGAACGCCGCGAAGTCGGCCTCCGTCCAGCCGGCCCGGGCCACCATGTCGGGGACATTCCACGCCGCGCGCTCATTGGCGGGCACCGAGAGCAGGTCAGGGTTTGTGGCGGAGGCGGAGTCGTCCAACTGACTGAACACTTCGTGGAGTGCCAGCGTCGGGACCATCGTCACCTTCGTCTCGGCGAGTTGCCCCGCCAGTCGGGTCAGCGTGACGGAGTCGAGCGTCGCCCAGCTCCGCTCGAACGCGGTCCAGCCGGCCCAGAATCCGTTCCGGTGTGCGGCAAAGAGCGGATCCGCCCGTCCCGCCGCCTCCGGCACGCCGCTCAGGTGCTCGATCGATGTGACCCCGATCTTGCCGGCGGTGAGGGCGTCGGTCAGCCCGAGGTGCGCGGCGACCGGCATCCGGAAGGTGCGGGCCTCATCGACAATCGCCTCCATCAACTCGGGGGTGATGCGGGTGTAGGCCTTGATCAGATGGGCGCCCGCCACCGAGAGACGGTCCACCGCCTGGCGCGCGCTGCGGGTGTCGGTGACCTCTGTGGCGTTGGGATAGGTGGCGGGCGCGCCGTCGATCATGGCGCCCGCAACATAGATCCGGGGGCTCAGGCTGCCGCCGCCGAGATCGGCAGCCTCCGACATCGCGAAGATACTGTCCTGGTCGTTGTGGACGTCGCGCACGGTGGTGACGCCGTATGCGATATACCGGTCGAGCGCCCAGCGGGCGACGTGGGCGTGCGCATCGATGAGGCCTGGGATGATCCAGCTGCCGGAGACGTCAATCTGCTTGGTGCCGCGGGGGAGGAGGACATTTTCCCGGGGGCCCACCGCCTCGATGGTCTCGCCGCGCACCAGGATGACGCCGTCACGGAGCGGCGTGCCACCTCGGCCGTCGAGGATCGTGGCGCCCATCAGCGCCGTGCGCGGTGGTCCCTGCTCGGCGCAGGCGCCGAGCAGCGTCAGACTGAGGAAGATGCTCGCGACGGTCGCGGTCGCTCTGGTCATGAAGGCTCTTCCCGGCATCGCTCTGCCGTTGCAGCTGTGAGGTGAGCGGGGTTGGCGGAAAAGCGCCCCGGGGTGGCCGGGGCGCTGGAGGAATCTACTTCCCTCTCTTCTTGACCGGCGTTCTCTTTCTGGCCGGCGCCTTCTTCTTCGCGGCCTTTTTCACCGCTTTCTTCTTCGCGGGGGCCTTCTTCTTGGCGGCCTTCTTGACCGGCTTCTTGCTGGCCGGCGCTTTCTTCTTCGTAACCTTCTTTGCCGCCTTCTTCTTCGCCGGTGCCTTCTTCTTGGCCGGCTTCTTGGCTGCCGCCTTCTTCGGCGTCACCTTTTTCGGCGTCGCCTTCTTCGCAGCTGGGGGCTTCGGCGGCGGAGGTGGGGGTGGGGGAGTCGGCACCTTCTGGGGCGACATCGGCATGGGGTCCATCCATCCCGCTCCGGACCAGCCCATCTCCAGATTACTCATCGGCTATTCCTCCACCTGCTGGTGCGACGCCCCCCGTCGCCGGACCGCGCAACCTGCGCGGGCGTAATTTCATCCCTAATTACTCGCACTTCGGGGGTGGTTCTGCAAGCGCCGGGCGCGAAACCGAGCGATTCGGGCGGTTCCCGGCGGAAGAGGGCAGCGGGCCCCGCGCCGTGGATATAACGATAACATTATGTTTCACAACAACTTATGTGCTCTTGCCGCCAAAATGGCGCCCACCCCGCCACGGGGAGCGCCCGACCCGCCTTTCTCCGTCCCCGTCCATCCTTTAGTTTCCCCCCGTGATCCGCCCCCGATTCCTATCCCTGATGCTCCTTGCCCTGCCCTCCCTCCTCTGGGGGCAGACCGCCGTCGAGGTTCAAGTCACTCCCGCCCAGCTGCGGCTCAAGGTGGCCCAGGAGGAGCGCCTCTTCCTCAGCGCCTACGATGCCGATGGCAACCTCCTGACCGCACCGACATTCAGCTTCGCGGTCTCCAAGGCCGGGGTCGTGAGCGTGGACAGGGAGGGCACCGTCGTCGGGGTGGCCCCCGGCAAGGCGAGTATTGAGGTGCGCTCTGGCACCGGCTCGGCCACCGTTGCCGTGACGGTGACCGGTCCGCCGCCGCCCCCTCGCGAGCCGGAGCCGATGCCGGTGCTCCCCGCCGGCGCTCGGCTGGTGCCGACTCCAGACTCTCTGTGGCTGCTCCGGCTTGAGACGGCGCGGGTGTCGATGGGGTTGGTGGTGCCGGACGGCTCGGGGCTCGGCCAGGTGCAGGTCTCCTGGCGTTCGACGGCCCCCGACATCGTCTCGGTGACGGAAACAGGTGAAGTCACGGCGCTCCAGCTGGGGCAGGCCCAGGTCATCGGCACCGGACTCGGTGGGCTGACCGGCACCGTGCAGGTGGTCGTTCGCGACGACTCGCTCGCCGTGACCCCCGATCATCTCGTTCTGCCCGTGACCGGTGTGGATTCAGTGCGGGTGTCGGTGCCGGCGCAGGGTGACCGGACGCTCACCTACGGATTGGCCTGGCGGAGCAGCGATTCCACCGTCGTGGCCGTCGGTCGCGAGGGCCTGGCGCGCGGCGTGGCGCCGGGCGAGGCCTATATGCTCCTCATCGGGTACGGACAGCAGCGCGCAGTGCGAGTGACCGTTCACCCCCCGATCGATCGCCTCCTGCTGGCTCCAGCGCCGAACACGCCGATCCGGCTCACCCCCGGTGCCACCACCGCGTTTGTGCTTCAAGGACTGGCCGCCGACTCCACGCCGGTCGCCGCCGCCGGGTATGAGTGGGTGGTGGGCGACACGACCGTGGCCACCTTCGATCCCGCCGCCCGCCGGTTGACCGCGCGTGGCCTCGGCCGCACCACGCTGGGCATGACGACGTTCGGCTTCGAGCCCACGGTCTGGGACATCGAGGTTGTCGCCGGAGGACTCGCCTTCGAGCGGCCGCGGCTGCGGCTCCTTCCCGGCATGAGGGACTCCCTCCTCGTGTCGCTGCTCGATGTCGATGGCCGCGCCATCGGCCGGCCAAGTTCGGTCGAGTACACCATCGATCGGCCGGAGGTGGCCACCGTCGACCGCAACGGGGTCGTGACGGCCGCCAGCGTTGGCGGGGCGACCATCACCGCGCGCACCCCGTGGGGCACCGCCGCCACCGCGCGCCTCTTTGTGACCGACGATCTCCTGCTCAGCATTCGCCGCGGCGCGGGCGCCGACCTCGTCCAGGTCGACCCGGAGGACGCCGGCTCCCTCGTGCCGCTGCGCGCCGACGGGAACCTGAACGAGCAGGCCGTCTGGTCGCCCGATGGCACCCGGATCGCGTTCAGCGGCACCGTCGACGGCAACACCGACATCTATGTCATGGACGCCGACGGGAAGAATCTCACCCGCCTGACGACGGCGCCGGAGCAGGACAGCGAACCGGCCTGGGCCCCTGATGGCGGAACGATCGCGTTCACGTCGCAGCGCGGTGGTACGCCGCAGATCTGGGCCATGAATGTCGACGGGACGGGCCTGCGTCAGCTCACCAGCGGCAACGGTGCCAACACCTCGCCTGTCTTCCGCCGTGATGGGAAGATGCTTGCCTTCATCTCGACCCGGGACGGGAACGCCGATCTCTTCGAGATGGGCAACGAGGGCGCCGACCCGCAGGCGATCACGCGCACCCCCGAGGCGGAGTCACATCCGGCGTATTTCCCCAACGGCGACCTGGCCGTGGTGGTGACGCGTCCCGGGCGCGGGGACATTCTCCGCATCCGCGCCGGCGACGGCCAGCGGATCATGCTCCAGTCGATGGCCGGGACGATCACCTCGCTCGCGCTCGCTCCCGGTGGTGGCACGCTCGCCTTCACGCTCGCGCAGCCGGCCGTCGACCCGACGGCGCCGCCGGTCACCTCGTTCCAGATCAAGGGTCTCGCGCCGGACCTGGCACCGCTCGCCCTCCCCGTGTCCGGTGACGTCATCTCCGCCGCCTTCCAGAGGAGCCGGTGAAGGCACTCGTCCTGCCCAAACTGGGTGGGTGGGAAGACCTGGCGGTGGCCGACGTGCCGGCGCCCCGGGTGACCCGCCCCGGTGACGTCCGGGTGCGCGTCCATACCGCGGGCATCAATCACCTCGATCTCTTCATTCTCGGCGGCCTCCCCGGCATCAGTTACACCTTCCCGCATATCGTGGGGAGCGACGCCGCCGGCGTCGTCGAATCGGTGGGGTCGGCGGTGACCGGGTGGAAGCCCGGCGACCGGGTGATGATGAACCCCGGCATCGGTTGCAATGCATGCGATCTCTGCGCGGCCGACCAGCAGCCGCTCTGCCGCGACTATCGCCTGCTCGGCGAGCATGTTCCCGGAACCATCGGTGAATTCGTGGTGGTGCCCGCCACCAACCTGGCACGGGTGGCCGACGACATGCCCTGGGCGCAGGCCGCCGGTTTTTCCCTGGCGGCGCTCACCTCCTGGCGGATGCTCACCGGCCGGGCGCGCCTCCGCGCCGGGGAGACCGTGCTCATCTGGGGTATCGGCGGTGGCGTGGCGCAGTCCTGCCTGCAGATCGCCAAGATGATCGGCGCGACGACCATCGTGACCAGCTCCTCCGATGACAAGCTCGAACGCGCTCGGGCGCTGGGCGCCGATCACGTGCTCAACCACGCCCGCGATGACGTGCCAAAGGCGGTTCGCGCCCTGACCGACGGCCGCAACGCCGACGTCGTGGTGGACAACGTCGGCGAAGCCACCTGGCAGAAATCGTTGCGTGCGCTCGGCCGCGGCGGCCGCCTGGTCACCTGCGGCGGCACCACCGGCCCGATGGTGACGACCGACGTGCGGAAGCTCTTCTGGTACCAGTGGGACATCCTGGGCAGCACGATGGGCGGCGACCGGGAGTACCAGGAAGTGGCGCGCCACGCTGCCGAAGGGCGGCTCTGGCCCGTCGTGGATTCGGTGGTACCGCTGTCGGAGGGGGCGGAGGCGTTCCGCCGCATGGCCGACGGCGCACAATTCGGCAAACTCGTGATCGAGGTGGCACCGTGAGTGAACTCTGGGACCGGCTGTCCTACGGGATGGAACAGCTCAGCTTTTTTCTGCCGGCCATCATCGGCGCCGGTGTGCTCCTGCTGGCCGGCTACTTCGTGGCGCGCCAGGTGGAGAAGTGGGTGGACCGCACCCTCATGAAGCTCAACTTCAACCGGGTGGCCGCGGAAGGCGGGCTCGCCGAGGTCATGGAGCGGGCGGAACCGTCCCTCGACCCGGTCCACGCGGTCGGCAAGCTGGCCTTCTGGCTCGTGATGCTCGTGGTCATCCTGCTCTCGAGCACCGCGCTCGGCCTCGAGAGCATCAACGAAATGTTCGGCTTGATGCTCGGCTTCCTGCCGACCCTCATCAGCGCCATCGTTGTCGTCATTCTCGGCATCGTGGTCGGTGAGTTCCTGCGCGGACTGATCGTGGCGTCGGCCGGCAAGGTGGAGGGCGTGCCGACGCTGGCCCGGGTGTCGAAGGGTGTCGTGGTGATGATTGCGGTGTTCATGGCGGTGCAGCAGGTGGGCGTCGCCGAGGACATCGTGACCACGGCGTTCTCGCTCATTCTCGGCGCCGTGGCCCTCGCGACGGGCCTGGCCTTCGGGATCGGGAACACGAAACTGGCGGGCGAGGTCACCCGCCGCTGGTATGAGGAGGGACGGCGGAAGCGGACCGAGCGCACCCGATCGACGGACCCGAAACCGCCGGAGGCATAGGGTCCATTTCGTCGGACAACACCATGCGCGGGCGGACCGACCGGGGTGGGCCTATGCCCACCCCTCTTCAAACGAATTCAACCCAACGTGCCGGATGCCAGGAATCCCCACGGTTTACCATTTCCGTGAGGCTGCCTGCTGACAGTTGCAGCCGGCGACTGCACCCGCCGCCTACCTGACGTCGAACATGTAGCTGTTGAGGTACTGGATGGTGGCGGTCTTCTCCGCCACCTGGAAGGCCAGCAGGTCGCCGCTGGTCACGAGCCCGATGAGGCCGCGGGCGTCGGTCACCGGCAGGTGCCGGATCCGCTTGCCGCTCATGATGGCGCCACACTCCTCGATGCTCGTTTCCGGCAGGCAGGTGATGACGGGTGACGTCATCACCTCGCGCACCTTGGTCTCCGCCGGACTCCGTCCCGCCGCCACCACCCGCCGCAGAATATCTCGTTCGGTAAAGACACCCAGCAGGGCGCCGTCTTCCAGGACCACGAGCCCGCCGATGGTGTGCTGGTTCATCACCTGGGCGGCGGCGAGGACAGTATCGGAGGGGGCAATCGAAATGACATCGCCGCTCTTGCGAGCGAGCAGGTCGCGGACGGTGGGCATCGGCGCGCTCCTGAGGAGGATGCTCCGATATTACGTGCTTGTGGCGGGGACCGCCAGCACGAGGCGGAAACGACCCTAGCGCCGCGAGCGCCGGATGACGGCGGCGAAGAGCCCCGCACAGGCCACGGCGATGATCATGGCCAGGATCGGCCACGAGACGCCGGCACCGCCCTCGGCGCCTCGATCCGAGACGACGGCCGCCGCAACGCCCAGCCCAACGATCCCGGCGACCAGCGCTGCGGCGATCTGCCGACGGGGCGGTGTCGTGACTGACTCCTCGCCGATGGCGATCGCGGCGGCCGCACGGAGATCCTCCCTGCTGGTGCCGGGATACTGGGTCTCGAACTTCTCGACCTCCGCCTTCAGGCGACGGCCGAGGTCCTGGGCCCGCGCCGAGACGGCGGGCTGGGGGGGCACAACGATGGGGACGAATGCCATCTAGAACTCCCGCTTCTTCATCTCCTTGAAGAGCCGTCGCGTCTCGGAGTCCATCTCCTCCGGCTTCTGGCGGAGGGTGGAGTCGTACTGGGCGGCGCGCTCCGCCACCGGTGGCTTGATCTTGGCGGCGTTCTTCTGGGCCAGCCGGGCAATCCGCTGGTCGTCTTTCTTGGACATCGGGCCTCCGATCGGGGGTGGGTGAAATCTATAGACGGGCTGCGCATTTCGCTTTTTTTGTCATTGCGAGGCCGCGAAGCGGCCGAAGCAATCTCGGCTGACGACGAAGCCGCTTTACCTCACCCCCTGTCCCCCTCTCCACCATGTGGAGAGGGGGAACGTGGGATCACGGCCCCGCGGCCCCGCGGCCCAGCTGCCCCGCCACCGGGCGCCGATAGCGCAGGAAGATCATCCCGTCGGGGCGGACCTCCTTGACCAGCACGGCGTCGGGGCTTGCAGCCAGCACATAGCCGTAGCCGTAGAAGAAAATCGACTCGACCAGCCGCCCGTCCCGGCCAACCACCTGGTAGCGGCGCACCGTATCGGGAATGACGCGGCTCTTTTCGAGCCAGACCCTGCCGTCGCCGCCAGTGAAGGCGTCATCGAACGGCGGCTTGACGGGGCTGAAGGGGACCTTCTCCGCGGCGGTGCGCATGGCCGACGGGAACTTACGGAGGAAGGCCTCGCGGTCGGAAATCGTGATGGTGAACACCTGGTCGGGAAGGACCTGGCCCTTCTTGAGCTTGCCGTCTGCCCCGAGCCAGTCCACCCGGTTGGGATAGACCCGCGCCACCCAGACGCTTCCGTCGGGAAGAACCCCCCAGTGGTCCTCGCCGCTGAAGACACGGCGCTCGAAGCGGCGGCCCGCATCGCCATTCACCTCGGCGAGGTCGAGCGGGGTGAGGCGGAGGATGGTGTCTCCCTGCGAAAAATCGGGAGGGAACCGAACGACGGCGGCGGAGTCCCGCCTGCCGCTCCCGTCCGGACCAGGCGTGGGATTGAACTGGACATACCAGTTGCCCTGCCCGTCGCGGGCCCGGGGGAGGTTGCCGTTGGTGATGTCCGGCGTGCCGATGGCTGCAGTGAATTTGCCCTCGAGGGTCCACGCCGTCAGCCGCCGGAGCGCCCAGTCTCCCACGTAGAAGCCATCCCCCCCCTTGAAGAGCGAGAAGGGCCCATCAAACGGCTCCTTCATTCCCTTTCCGACGTCCGTGATCGACCCGTCGGCAAAATCCAGGACCACGACCCGCTTGTTGGTCGGGGAGAGGACGGCCCAACGGTCGCCGCCGAGCCAGATGCCCGCGGTGGCCTCGAAGAGCGTCGTGGGGATGGAATCGGCGGTGGGGCCGAGGGCGAGGTCCGGCGCGTCGGCGGCCCTGGTGCCACACGCCGCCGTCCACAGAAGGAACGCCAGGAAGGAGAGGCGGGCAGGGGAGGAGGTCGGCATTTCGGGAATCTAAGGAATCGGCGCGCATTCTGCCTCTGTCATTGCGAGGGGCGCCAAACCCCTCACCCCCCCGACCCCCTCTCCCTCCGGGAGAGCGGGAGCTTGCCGTCGATGCACCCGGGATGCAACCATTTGCGCCGTGAAGGCATCCAAGGAAGTACAGATAGAAAGGAGGTCCCGATGGTCATGCTCGCCACAGATTCCCCGATTCCCACCTTCCGACTGGTGGATGACAACGGGACCTCCGTCGGTCGCATCGTGCTTCCGGTCGCCGAGCGAGTCAGCGGGATCGGCGCCGAGACGATCTTCCTGCGGCGCGACCCGCCATTTCGACGGCGGAACCGGTCCCCAAAGTCAGCAGAGCAAAGCCCCCTCACCCAGCACTAGCCCGGTGAGGGGGTTTGGCATTGCAGGACCGCGCCATCCGGGTGTACCCCCTCTCCATGTCATGGAGAGGGGGACAGGGGGTGAGGTGGACCTGGGCGACAGCCCATCTTGCGACAATCCCCACCGACCGCGCATCCTCCATTCCTGTACCCACCCCACTCGAGGTAACCGTGCCGCGACGCCCGTCCCTGCGCCCTGTCTTCGTCGTTCTCGCTACACTTGGCACTCTTGCCGCCGGCCGCCTGACCGCCCAGCAGCCCAAGGTCCCGGTCCAGAGGCTGACCAAGCCCGACGCCACCTTCGACGAGCCATTTACCCAGGTAGCAGGGCTGCGGGAGCTCAAGAACGGCGATGTCATCGTGGCCGACATGCGCGACCGGACCCTGCAGAAGATTGACCTCAAGAAGGGGACCGCCACGGCGATCTCTCGCGAGGGGAGCGGGCCGACCGAGTATCTCTTCCCCACCGGCGTCTACCCCTTTCCGGGTGACAGCACCGCCGTCTACGACATGGGGAACCAGCGCTACCTCCTGCTCGACCCGACGGGGAAACCCATCAGTACCTTCCGAATGGACGAGGGGAACAGTGGCGGCGGGATGATGATCCTTCGTGCCGCGAGCGGGGCCGACGACCGGGGGCGGCTCTACTACTCCACCCGCGGCGAACGCCGGGGTGGTGGATTGGATGGGGGGCCCCCCGAGTTCTCGGACTCGGGACGCGTCGTACGGTACGATCGCGCCACCAAGAAGTTCGATACTCTCGGCGTCGTGATGGTGCCAAAGCCGAACGTGCAGGCGAGCGGAAGCTCCAACAATCGGTCGATCAGCATCCGTCCCGCCCCGATGGCGCCGGAAGACGCTTGGGGCGTGGCGCCGGACGGCCGCATCGGCGTGGCGCGCATCGCCACGGACGAGGTGCAGTGGTGGCTCCCCGACGGCAAGCGGGTGACGGGACCCCCGGTGCGCTATTCGCCCGTCAAGGTGACCGACGCGGACAAGAAGGCCTGGCAGGAGCAGGCGGCGCGCGGCGGCATCATGGTCAACAACGAGAACGGCAAGATGACGGTGAGCCCGGCGCCGAGCACGCCTCGGCCGATCGATCCGTCCATCGAGTGGCCGGCCACCAAGCCGGCCTTCCCCGCCAACGCCGTCCGGGTCGCCCCAAACGGAGAGCTCTGGGAACTGCGCTCGACACCTGCCACTGATCCGCTGCCACTGTACTATGTCTTCGACGGCACCGGCAAGCTGGTGAAAGAGGTCCGCCTCCCCGCCGAGAGTCGGATCGTGGCGTTCGGGAAAAACGTGGTGTACCTGGTTCGGCGGGACGCGGATGACTTGGAGTACCTCGAGCGGTACAGGTTGTAGTCCTCTCAGCTTCGGTAACCCCTCACCCCCGGCCCCTCTCCCTCCGGGAGAGGGGGGCGGGGTGCACATGATGTTCTTCGCGGGAGCCACCCTTCATCGGTGAGCGATGCATGACCAGGTATTTGACCAGCACGCTGTTTCTTCTTGTCGCCTGCGGCGACGCTGGGCCCAAGCTCGACGCCCCGGTCGTCACCACCCTTCCGAATGGCGCGGTCGAGGTCAAGAACAGCGGACCGAGCGGCTGGGCCGACACCAACGGCTGGAAGCTGGTCGAGCTTTACCGCGTTGGGGGCATTGACGCCGAGGGGCTGGGAGCGGAAGAACTTGTCCAGCCGCAGAGCGTGGCGCTGGACGCGAAGGGCGGGCTCTACGTCGCCGACGAGAAGCCGGCCGTCATCAAGCAATTCGGGCCCGACGGCGGATATATCCGGAGTTTCGGGCGTGAGGGCGGCGGACCGGGTGAGTTCCAGGTGGCGTTCATCGCCACGGCGCCGGGGGCGCTCGCACTCCACGATCCGCGCTCGAGCCGAACCAGCGTGTTCGATTCCGCCGGCAACTTCCTCAAGAGTTGGCCGTCGAGCTGCTGCTACTGGTCGAGCATCATGGTCAGCCGCGACACGCTCATTCACGTGCCGACCTCCGGCCCGGCCACCGCGATGGGTGAGCCCAACGACACCTATTACCTGCGATACCGGCTCGACGGAACCTTCGTCGATACCATGGTCATCCACACCATTCGTCCCGGCGGTGAACAGAAGTTCTGGATGCTGCAGGGGGGGACAGGGAACAACAAGATGACCATGATGATGGGCATCCCGCTCGCCCCGGACGCGACCTGGGCGCTCGATCCCGAGGGTGGCGCGGTTGTGGCGTGGACCGCCGATCCTCGCTTCCTGGCGACGCAGAACGGACTGGACACGACCCAGGTCGTCCAGCTCGCGACAACTCCGGCCGTGGTATCCGAGGAGCGTCGCGTGCATATCCGGGACTCGATGGTCGATGAATTCGGGAAGCAGTTCGACCGGAAGGCCGTGGAGGACGCCTTCAAGCTGTCGGACATTCCCTCCACCGCCCCCTACTTCGAATCGATCCAGATAGACGGCCGCCGGAACCGGTGGCTGCGTCCGGACGACGGCGGCAATCGCGCCGCCGCACGGTTCGATGTGTTCGACTCGACCGGCGCCTATCTCGGCGCCGTGCCGGTACCAGCTGTCTTCGGCGCGTCGTGGACTACTGTCTGGGGAGCGGACAGGGTGGCGACGGCCACCGAGGACGCGGATGGGCTGCCGGTTGTGGTGGTCTACAGGATCGAGAAGCAGGGACTCGATGACTAGGACGGGGATTGCCGTTGCCGCGGTGATGCTGGCGGGGTGCGGGGATCTGCGCCCAGCGTTGGAGGCTCCCACCGTCACCACGCTTCCCAACGGCACTGTCGAGGTCACGAACAACGGCCCGAGTGGATGGGCCGACACCAGCGGCTGGAGGTTGGTGGAGCTGTACCGGATCGGAGGCGCCGAGGCAGAAGGCACGGGTCCCGGGGAGCTGGTGGATCCCATGGGGGTGGCGCTGTCGCCCTCGGGAGTCCTCTATGTGGTCGACCAGAAGCCGGGCGTCATCAAGGAGTTCGGCGCAGACGGCCGGTACCTTCGCAGCTTCGGGCGCGAGGGGGGCGGACCGGGTGAATTCCAGGTGGCATTCATTGCCGCGGCGCCCGGCGCACTCGTGCTGCACGATCCGCGTGCGGCCCGTACCAGCGTCTTCGATTCGACCGGGCAGTTCCTCCGGAGCTGGAGTTCGAGCTGCTGCTACTGGTCCAGCATCTTCGTCAGCCAGGACACGGTCATCCATGTCCAGACGGGGAATGTGCAGCGCGCGCCCACGGCGGTGAAGCAGCGGCGGTACCTCCGGTACCGGCTCGACGGAACGTTCCTGGATACGATGGCGATCTACACCGGTGGCGCCACCGACTTGAAGGTCTGGCAGATTGCCGGTGGCAGCGGCAAGGACAGCTGGGCCATGGCCACGGACATCCCACTGGTTCCCTCGGTCAGCCTCGCCCTCGATCCGGCCGGTGGCGCCGTCGTCGGATGGCCGGACCGGTACCAGTTCATCGCCTCGGCCACGGGGCGCGACACCACCCAGATCGTCACACTCGCGGCGAGCCCGGTCGCCGTGTCCGATGCGCGCCGCACGCGGATCCGGGACTCGATGGTGAGCCTGTACGAAAAAGACTACGACCCGAGCACAGTACGGGAGGCCTTCCATCTCGCCGACATTCCGGGCACCGCACCGTTCTACGAATCGATCCAGGTGGACGGTCGGCGCAATCGGTGGGTGCATCCCGACGACGGGGGGAACCGCGCGGCGGCACGATTCGATGTCTTCGACTCCACCGGTGCCTACCTCGGCGCGGTGCCGGTGCCGACCATCTTCGGCAGCGCGTGGCAGACGGTGTGGGGGACGGACCGCGTGGCCACGATCGCTGAGGATGCGGAGGGGCTGCCGGTGGTGGTGGTGTACAGGATCGAGAAGCCCTAAGGGCGTTCGTCACCCCGGCGGAAGCCGGGGTCCATGGTGCAGCCTCACGCGATTAGACCCCTCACCCCCCCGGCCCCCTCTCCCTCCGGGAGAGGGGGTGCCATGTGATGAGTGTTGGCCCCCTCTTCCCATTTTTCGCGCGTCATTGTAATAGTGGCTCATGCTGCCAAAGCCGCAGCGTGCCCTCCGACTCTTTTTGCCCACTCCCGGAGAACGACATGAAGCGCCGCGCGGTGGTGTTCGCATCAGCGATTGTGGCGGCCTGCGGCAGCAAGGAGCCTAAGCTCGCCGAACCGATCGTCACCACCCTGCCGAATGGGGCCGTAGAGGTCCAGAACAGTGGACCGAGCGCCTGGGTGGATACCATGGGCTGGAAGCTGGTCGAGGTATACCGGGTGGGTGGGTCAACGGCGACAGGCCCAGAGGAGCTGGTCCATCCGCTGAGTGTGGCGGTTGACCAGGCCGGCGGAATCTACGTGGGAAACATGGGCCCGGCAGTCGTCAAGCAATTCGGCCCCACCGGTGCATACGTTCGCAGCATCGGGCGCGAGGGCAGTGGGCCGGGGGAATTCAAGGTGAGCTTCGTGGCGACCGCACCCGGGCTGCTGGTGGTTCACGACCCGGGCACCGCGCGTACAAGCGTCTTCGATTCGGCTGGTGGCTTCCTGCGGAGCTGGAACTCTGCATGCTGCAGCTGGAGAGCCATTGGCGTCAGCCGTGAGGGAGTGATCGCCGTTCCGTCCCTAGGGCATCGCACCGGTCCGGGGGATCGGGGAGACGCATACTACGTGCGGAACTCGCTCGACGGAACGCTGGTCGATACGCTGCACATCGCGGGGCCCGAGGGCGTTGGCGAGCCGGGTCGCTGGTCGTTCGAGAGTGCGAACGGCAATCAGTACTTCGTGCCCGTCCCGCTTACCTCCGCCGTGTCGATGGCGCTGGATCCAGCAGGAGGCGCCGTCATGGGGTGGTCGGGAGCGTACCGTTTCGTTGTCACTCGCACGGGCCTCGACACCACCCAGGTCGTGATCCTGGAGGCCAGCCCGGTCACGGTGACCGATGCGCAGCGGATTCATCTCCGTGACTCGCTGGTCGAGTTGTACAGCGACGGCGAGGCCGACCGGCAGGCCACCGAGGAGGCGTTCAAGCTGGCCGACATTCCCTCCACCGCTCCCTACTTCGAGTCCATCGCGGTCGACGGCTCGGGCAATCGCTGGGTCCGCCGGATCGGCGGGACGGGCCCGGGTTCCGCGCGCTTCGATGTATTCGATTCGACTGGTTCCTACCTCGGCGCGGTGCCCGTGCCGGTCGAGTTTGGCGCTGCCTGGAAGACGGCGTGGGGTACCGACCGGGTGGCGACAATGGTCGAAGACAAGGACGGGTTTCCGGTGGTGGTGGTGTATGGGATTGAGAAGCCCTAGGGGTGTTCCTCACCCCCCCCCGCCCCCTCTCCCGGAGGGAAAGGGGCTGGGGGTGAGGGGCTAGGGCAGGTTTCTGGCTGTGGGTGATTTGCTGAATTGTGATTGCTGGGTGAATCCACGCAGGTAGACGGGACGCGCCTGAATCGTCGCACCGACGAGGTGGGAGACGAGCGGCGTGGATGTCTCCATCAATTGAACTGGAGCCGGACGACCTGCTGCCTGCCGAGCGAATCTGCTTCCACGCCGAGCCCGGTATTCCCTCTGATTGCCCAACCGACGAGCCGCACGCTGGCAGGCCATTCGGCGGTTCCCACAGACTCGCCTCCCATGGTATAGATGTCGGCAATATTGGGAGCGTGCAACGCGACACTGCGCTGAACCCAGAGCCTGCCGGTCAGGTCAAACCCGAGTTGTTGAAGGGGCGCCTTCCTGTCGGGCACGCCGAAGGGTACGGCACTCCGTGGTACACCAAGCCGCTGCGTCAATTCGGCCAACATCCTGCTGGCGGCACGGCGCTCTGGTTCAGAAACGTCAGGGCCGACCATGGCTTGATCCACGAGGGCACTGAGCCCCCTGTTCGGGTTCCGGATAGTCACCGCATAGCGGGAGCTGACGGCGGAAGCCGTGCTCCCGTCCGGGCCAATGGCGTGAAGCGAACGGGGGCCGAACGGTTGAGCGACCTCCGTCAGACCTGAGCTACCTCCACGCTGAGTTGTGATCGTCGCGCTCCGAAGGCTGTCCATGGGCGGTTCGGGTAGGGTGTCGCTGAAGCTCACTTTCTCATTCTTGTCCAGGAATACCCGCACAATCCTGAACTGCGGCGGTGTCGGAGACACCACCAACGAAACGTGCACCAGCTCACCCTGCGGCGCCCATGCAATGCGATCCCGCCTTCCGCTGGGCTGAACGGGCATCGGCAAACTCCGTGTGAACGCAAGCTGCCCGTCGCCGGCTCTGAATTCGGAATACCGCCTGTTGCCTTCCTCTTCGACCCAAAGGAATCCTGCGGAATCGAAAGCGATACAGCACGGCCGGTCCAGATCTCCGGGCCCCTGGCCCTGCTGCCCCGCGTATGCCTCAAGCGCTCCGAGGGGTGAGAATCTGAAGATCCGGTTCGCTCCGGCGTCACTGACGAAGATGTTGCCGGCCGAATCGAAGGTCAGTCCGCTGATGTCCTCGAAGAGAAGCGTGTCGCTTCCTGTGACATCGATCGCTCCGATGCGGAGGTCAATCACACCGCGGAGGGTCACGCCAGCCGGGGTCAGCGTCGCGGTATCGTCGGGTCGTGAGCACGCCGCGGCCAGCACACAGAGCAGGGTCACGGTCAAAGCTCTATTGTGCAATGGCCTACTGACATGGCACATGATGCAACCACCTCGGGTGGGGAATCGTCACACCGTCCCCCGCTCCCAAAGGGAAAGGGGCTGGTGGTGAGGGGTTTAGTCCAGGGCTGCCGAGAACCGCCGCACCTCGATCGAAAGCTCACCGTCCTCACTCATCCGCAGCAACGCAAGCCTGTCTCCGTATGCATCCAGGATCTCCGACCGGCCGGGCATGAACGCCTCGGGCGCCGCCGGGAGCACCATCGTTGCGACTGGGACGCCGGTCGGCGAAATGACCGTCCATCGCCGCTCCTTCGTCCCGGGTGTGACGTACTCGCCCACCCAGATATTCCGCTGATCGTCTACCACGAGGGCGCCCACCGCCGGCAGCCGATCGAGCTTCGGGGCGTCCTGCATTGCCTCAAGGATTACACTCGCCATTTCTCCAAAGTCGTCCGAGATGCCCTGTCGCCAGGCGGACACGTCAGCTTCGGTCGGCGCCGTTTGATGGCCGCTGCCGGTGAGGCGCAGCGTGAGTTGCGTGCCTTGGAAAAGTGAAACGTCGAGCGAGTCGGTCGGCCCGATGGCGATGGTCGAGCCGCGGGCATCGTAGACTACTGATCGGGCGAATGGGATCGGAAAGCGGCTTCCGGGAGGCACCAGCGCCCGCTCCAGTCCACGCCAGAGGCCGAGGCTGTCGATGAGCTGTCCAGTGGAGTCGTAGACGAGGAGCGGGACGGGATCGCGCTCGACGTTGCCACTCGGCAGGCCGACAATGTCGCCGCGATTGGGCCGCTGCTGCCACCAGGTGGCAACAACCCGACCCGAGCCCAGCCATCCAAGCACATCCAGTTCCCGCCTGCTCGATCCGGCCTCCAACCGAGGGATGATTCCCAGCACCCGACCATCGGCGGTGAGGTGGGTGATTCGCCCGCTGTAATCAGCGACGAAGAGCGTGCTATCCTCAGCGATCCCGACCCGGAGGATGCCCCGGTATTCGCCGGGGCCGCTGCCCTGCCGGCCGAGGCGGCGGAGGGTGTGGCCATCAGGGGAGAGCGACAGCAGGTCTGAAGCGCTGCCGATGGCGAGAGAGGAGTCGGGTGCGAAGACCGCTGTGACGGTACCCGCAAGCTGGAGGGTGTCATGTGTGGTCGTGGAGTAGAGTGGCGTGGAGCTCCACGCGGGCAACGCATCGGTATTCAGCGCAGCCAGGTGGGCGATCGTGACGTCTGCGGAGTCGCGACGGGTCACAGCCGCAGTCGCCTTGTCGCGGTCGGTGCATCCAGATAGGGCAATCAGGAGGACTAGAAAGACGAGTGAAGACCTCACTGCAACGCCTCCGGACTAAAGCTACTGGGTTACGTACAATGGCCAGCCGACGACCGTCGATGCCGAAGACGTCCCAGCAGCGTCATCGGGACTCTACCTAATGAGGCCTCACGAGAGATGGCGCTCGGCTATCGATGGGCAAGTACTGCTTCCAGCGTTGCCCTTCCTTTGGGAGAATCCAGGCCCAGAGGGTACTTCGCACCGCCCGTCGTCCCCGCCTGCTGCCAGGCAATGCTACCGTCTCGTGATATCAGAAACGACAAGGGCAATAAATCCACATGGTAGGCATCGCGGAGGCTCCTGCTCAGGTCAAACATCAACTCGTAGGTTCCACCCCAGTCCGCCAGTAGTTGCCGAGCGTGCGCCGTATCGGCTGGCTCGTCGAGACTGATAGCGACGACACGCAGTCCCTGGTCGCCATACTCCGTCTGAAGGCGTTCCAGTGCGGGAACGGTGGATGCGCAGGTGGTGCAGTAGGTCGCCCAGAAATCGAGCAGCACAACCTCACCACGATATTTCTCAAGCGCGGTGCCCAGGGGAACCCCTACTGACGCGGCATCGAGCGCTGGCGCAACGCTGCCTGTCGGCAGCCCGTGAACAACCATGTTCGACTGGTACTCGAAGAAGCTGATCGCCCCAACGATCAGGGCGAGGCTGAACATGAGTTCCCATCTCGTGCCCGGCCGCCGGACCGGCCCCGCAGGACCCTCGGTCATCAATTCTCCCACACCTGATCATGTCCTTGGAAGGGGTCCAGCCGAAGCCGGTGTTGCTCACGCCTCCCACTATGCACTCGGCCAAGGGTAGTGCGCCAGAGGGGGGCGGTCGATCGGCTCTTCCCCCCCCCATTGCGACCCTCCCCCTCCGCGGTGCATCCTTTCGAGAGCCGGATTCCCTGTCATCCCAGGATTGCCATGCGCCGAACCGCCGCCCAGCGGAGTTGGACTCTCCTTCTCTGCCTGACTGCCGCCCTCCCCGCCTGCTCCGGCAAGGCGGCCGAGGCCAAAGACGCCGCCGCCGACTCGACGGAAGCGCTGCCGTCATCACTCTCCCTCCCGGTGGTGGGGCGGGAGGTCCGGAAGGGAGACCTCGTCCTCAGCGTCGTCACCACGGGGCAGGTTCGCTCCGACGCTGTCGCCGAGTTGAAGTTCGAGGCGGCAGGCACGGTGGAAGCAGTGTTGGTCCGACCCGGTGCGGTGGTGAAGAAGGGGGATCCACTCCTGCGACTCGATCCGCGCCCCTTCGACCTAGCGGTGCAGGAGGCGCAGGCCAGCGCCGACCAGGCCGAGATGGTCTTCCTCGATGCCATCGTCCCCGACTCGCTTGTGACCGGCGAGCCCCCCACTCCCGAACGCCGCAAGAACGCGATGGCCCGCAGCGGGCTTCTCGGTGCCCGCGCCCGTCTGGGCAAGGCGAAACTCGACCGTGAACGGTCGGTGTTGACCGCGCCCTTTGACGGCGTGGTGGATCGCGTCGATGTGGCAAACGGCGAGCGGGTCTCGGTAGGCCAGGACGCCGCCACCGTGGTGGACCTCCGACACCTCCGCATCGAGGCGCAGGTGCTGGAGCACGACCTGCCGCTGATCCGTATCGGCGGACAGGCGATCGTGACCACCGCCGCCGCGCCCGGCAAGGAAGTGGTCGGCCGGATCGAGGCGGTGCTTCCGCTGATCGATTCAACCACCCGCTCCGGGCGCGCGCTGGTGCTGGTGCCCGGCGGGAACGGCGCATTGCGCCCGGGGATGTACGCCGACCTCCGCCTCGAGGCCACGCGCCTCCCCGGCCGCATCCTGGTGCCGAGCCGCGCCGTGATCGAGCGCGACGGCCGGCCGCTGGTGTTCGTGGTGAAGGGGGGCCGTGCGCAGTGGGTGTACATCAACCCCGGCCGCAACAACGGCGTCGACACCGAGGTGCTCCCCGATTCCTCCTCGAACCAGATCCCCGTCGCCATCGGTGATACGGTGCTGATCGAGGGACACCTCACACTGACGCATGATGCGCCGGTGAAGCTGGTCAACGACCAATGATCTTCGCCCGCGGGGGGATCGTCACCCCGGCGAAAGCCGGGGTCCAGTTTTCATGAGTCTTTCCTCCTCCGCAGTCGCCCGCCCCGTCTCCACCATTGCCGCGGTGCTCGGCTTGGTCCTCCTCGGCAGCGTGTCGCTGGGTCGGCTGCCAGTCGCGCTCCTTCCGGACGTGACCCTCCCCGTCCTCACCATCCGCACTGATCTGCCCGGCGCGGCCCCGCCGGAAGTCAGTCGCTTCGTGGCGGAGCCGATCGAGGAGGCCGTGGCCGCCACGCCGGGGCTCGTCGAGCTCCGCTCCATCGCCCGCACCGGTCAGCTGACTACGACCGCCCGCTTCGCCTGGGGCACCGACATGGCATCCACGGTGCTCACCGTGCGCGAGCGGCTCGACAACGCCCGTGGCCGCCTCCCCGAACAGGCCACGCGGCCCACGCTGCTGACCAGCGATCCGGGCGAGCGCCCGATTGCGGTGCTCGCACTGACCGGCCCCGGCGACCTTCGCTCGGTGAGCCGCACCGCCGAGGAGGTCCACGCCCGCCGGCTGGAACAGCTGGAGGGCGTGGCGAGCGTGGCGGTGGTCGGCGCGCCGAAGGACGAGATCCGCGTGGATGTGGATCCGGCGCGGATGCGCGCGCTCGGCCTCTCGCCCAACGACGTGGCGCGCGCCATCGAAGCCGCCAACGCGACCGCTCCCGGCGGCACCATTCGCCGAGGTCAGTTCCGTTTCTCGGTGCGGGCGCTCACCGAATTCCGCACACCGGATGAAATCGGCGCCACGCCCGTTGGTCCCGCGCAGCGCGGCATTCGACTGGCCGACATCGCCACCATCACTCTGTCCACCGCTGATCCGCTCACGATGGTCCAGCTTGACGGCGCTCCCGCCGTCGGGCTCGTCGTATATAAGGACGCGGGCGCCAATACTGTCGCCGTCACCCGGCGCCTCTATGGCTCCATCGGCCAACTCGAGGAAGAGTTCCCCGATATCGGGATGACGGTGGTGGCCGCCCAGGCGCGCTTCGTCCAGGACGCCCTCTCCAATCTTGGCCAGGAAATCGTCCTCGGTGGCTTCCTCTCGCTCCTGGTCATTCTCTTCTTCCTCCGCGACTGGCGGGCCTCCCTCGCCATCGGGCTCATCGTCCCACTTTCAGTGCTGATCGCCCTGGTGATGCTGCAACTGCTTAACGTCAGCGTCAACATCCTCTCCCTCGGCGGGCTCGCGCTCGGTGTCGGCCTCCTGGTCGACAATGCCATCGTAGTCGCCGAGGCGGGCGCCCGGCTCCGCGACCAGGGGATGGACCCCGTCACCGCCGCGCGGGTGGCCGGCGAGGAAGTGGCGGGACCGCTCACCGCTGGCACGCTGACGACGCTGCTGGTGTTTGGGCCGATCATCTTCGTGCAGGGACTCGCGGCCGCGCTCTTCCGCGACCTTTCGCTCAGCGTCGTGACGTCGCTCTCGGCGGCGCTTGTCCTTGCGCTGACCCTGATGCCGGTGATGATGGCGCGGCGCGGTCGCAGTGCCACCAACGCGCCGCGCCCGGTCTCCCGTGGGGCGCACGGATGGGCGCCCGCCTGACGGATCTGTACGAACGCGGCATGGAATGGTCGTTGAGCCATCCGCGACGCGTCTTCGGCATCGCGCTGGTGAGCATCGGACTGATGGTGTTGCTCGCGTCCCGCCTTCCGAAGGAAATCCTGCCGCAGGTGGACGAGGGGGTCGTGGTGGCCGACCTCACGCTCCCAGAGGGGACGGCCATCGAGGAGACGGCGCGCCAGGCTGGGCGGCTGGAGAAGGCGGCGGAGTCGCTGGGTTCCGCGGAGGTGTATGCGCGGATCGGCGCAGCAACAGATGAGGAAGTGCTCTCCGGCGCCGACCCCGGCTCCTCGAGCACTGCGCAGCTGATCATTCCGGTGCCGGATGGCAAGAGTGCCGCGAAGTTCGCCGAGGCGCTCCGGGCGCAGGTGCCGGACCTCGCGGCGGGTGCACTCGCGCTCGACCTGGCCGGGCAGACCGAGTTCGGGTCCCTCATCGGCCGGGAGGGTCGGCTGGTGCGAGTCGAGGTCGGCGCGCCCCGGCTCGCCACGGCCGCGGCGTGGGCCGACACGGTGCGGATGGCGATGGCCACGCTGCCCCGCCTGTCCGACGTCCGGGAGGCGCAGCGCGGCACCCAGCCGATGATCGAGATCTCCCTGGAGCGGCGACGCATCGCGGAGCGGGGCATCGACGTGCAGGCGGTGGCACAGGCACTGGCCGGCGGATTGGGCGGCGTCAGCGCCAGTGAGCTTCGCGAGACCGATCGCCGCACACCGATCACCGTGCGGCTGGCCGGCAACGCGAACGAGGACCTCGCCGCCGCGCTGCAGACCACCATCAACGGCGTGCCGGTGGGAGAACTGGTGACGGTGGAGGAGGTGCGGGCGCCGATCGAGGTGGTCCGCGTCAACCAGCGTCCGGTGACCGTGGTCGAGGCCACCGTCGAGACCGGGGGCACCGCCCGCGCCAGCAGCGATGTGGCGAAGCTGCTCCGCACCATTTCGGCGCCGCCGGGCGTCACCTGGACATTGAGCGGCGCCGACCAGGAGCGCCGCCGTACCACCCAGGAATTGTTGCTGGTGGCGCTGCTCTCGGTCGCGCTGGTTTTCCTGGTGCTGGCCGGCGAGTTCGCATCGTTTACCGTCCCCCTCGTCATCATGCTCACCGTGCCGCTCGCCGCCGCCGGCGGCATCGTGGTACTCTGGCTTACCGGCCAGAGCCTCAACGCCGTTTCGATGATCGGCATGGTGGTCATGATCGGCATCGCCGACAACGACGCCGTGGTCAAGCTCGACGCGATCCGCCGCTTCCGCGAACAGGGGGTGCCGCTCCGCAAGGCGATCATCGCCGGCGGGCGCCAGCGGCTTCGCGCCATCGCCATGACGTCGCTCACCACCATCATGGGTGTGATGCCGCTGGTCTTCGGGTTCGGCAGCGGGGGAGAACTCTACCAGCCGCTGGCGGCGGGCGTCATTGGCGGATCGGTGAGCGCGACGCTGGTGACGTTCTTCCTGATGCCGACTGCGTACTATGTGATTGAGCGGCGGAACCAGTCGGCCGAGACTGCCCCGCGGCCCCGCGACCCCGCGGCCCCGCCGAAATGATCCGCTGGGCTGTCAAACGTCCCGCAGTCATCGCCGCGACGGCGCTCGCCCTCTGCCTTGCCGGCGGCGTCGCCTTCACGAGACTCCCGCTCGCGACCCGCACCACCGTCGAACTGCCGAAAATCAGCGTGACCGTCTCCTGGCCCGGGGCCGCCGCCGAGGTGGTGGAGACCTACCTCACCTCGCCGATCGAGGCGGCGGTGCAGGCGGTGCGCGGCGTCCGGAAAACCAGCAGTGAATCCTCCGAGGGCCAGTCCCGCCTGACGATCGAACTCGATCCCACCACCGATGTGCGGATGGCCCGGCTCGCCATCCTCGAACGAATGGAACTGCTGCGCCCGGACATGCCGCCGGGCGCCCGCGCTCCCTCGGTCGCCAACTGGGTGCCGGAGGAGTTGAGCGAGAGTCCCCTGATCCGCTACACCATCACCGGGCCGTACACCGCCGGTGCGCTCAGCCGCATCGCCCGGGACGACATCGCGCCGAGGCTGAGCGCCGTGCCGGGCGTGGCCGGCATCAACATGCGGGGTGACGCCGATCTCGGGGTGGCGGTGGCGTACGACCCGACCTTTCTCCGTCGGCAGGGGGTCTCGCCAGGGTTGCTGTTCGAGGCCATCGCCAACTCCCGTATCGTCCAGTCGCTGGGTGACGAGAAGCTCGGTGCGTCGGTGCGCACGGTGGTGCTTCGCGACCAGCCCCGCGCCATCGAGGACCTCGCCGACCTTCCGATCGCCGGCCCCGGCGGGCGGGTCTTCCGGCTGGGAGATCTTGCCACCGTGCGGCCGGAGGAAGATGCGCGCGGTCGCTTTTACCGGATCAATGGGCTACCCGCCGTGTCGCTCGACGTGTCGCGGCTCGCGGCCGCCGACGCCATCCAGACCGCGGCGCGGGTGCGCGCGCTGGTCGCGGAGCTGCAGCCGGTGCTGCCGCCCGGCGTCAAGCTCCGCATCGAGGACGATGAAAGCATCGAGCTGGCCAAGCAGCTCACCGACCTGGTGCGCCGGGGGCTCCTCGCCGCGGTATCGGTGGCGCTCGTCCTCCTCCTCACGCTGCGGAACGTCCGCGCCACGGCGCTGGTGCTGGCCAGCGCCGCCGTCGCGATTGCCGGCACCGCCCTCGGCCTCTATCTCCTCGAGATTCCCGCCAACCTGCTGACGCTCGCCGGGCTCGGCATGGGCATCGGCGTCCTCGTCCAGAATGGGCTCGTGGTCATGGAGCGGCTCCGCACCGCTCCCGACACACCCGAGGGGCGCGCCGACGCCGGTCGCCGCATCATGCCGGCCGTCGTCGGCAGCACGCTCACCACCGGTGTGGTGCTGCTCCCCTTCCTCTACCTCCAAGGGAATGCCCGGGCGGCGTTCGTGCCGTTCGCGGCGGCGTTTGCCCTCGCGCTCGGCTCGTCAGTCGTGTCGTCGCTGGTGATGGTGCCGGCACTCGGCGCCGGGCACGGCGTGGCGCGCGGCGGCTGGCCGCGGCTCGACCGCGCCTACCGCTGGGTGCTCATCAAGCTGCTCCGCTGGCGCTGGGTGACGGTGACGCTCACCACCGCGGGGCTGGCCGTCCTCACCTGGGGGTTCATCAACAAGGTGCCGCGCTACAATTGGGGCGACTGGTTCGGCCAGCGGACCACGCTCAGCGCCTCGCTCGGCTTCCCGCGCGGCTCCGATCCGGTCAGCCTCGACCTCGGGATGAGGGAGTTCGAGCGCCTCGTCGTCGGTGTGCCCGGCGTCGAGCAGGTGGTGACGATGGCCATGGGCGACCGTGCCTACATGCAGGTGCTCTTCGAGAAGCAGGCCGGGCTCGGGGCCCTGCCGAGCCAGCTGCAGGAGGCGCTGACGCAGCGGGCGGTGCTGATCGGCGGGGCCAGCGTATCGGTACAGGGGAGCGGGCCCGGCTTCAATTCCGGGTTCGGTGGCGGGGGCAGCGTCTCCTACCGCGTCAAGCTCCTCGGCTATTCGTTCGACGGTGTCGAGCGGCTGGCGCTCGACCTCAAGGAACGGCTGGAGCGGATCCCGCGAGTGCGCGACGTGGACATCAACGCCGGCAGCTTCTGGGGGCAGGACAAGGCGTTCACCGTCACCCTCATTCCCGACCGTGCCGCGCTGGCGCGATACGGCCTGACGGCACGGGACCTCTCGGCGGCGGTGTCGCGCGAGGTGCGGGGGCCGGTGGGCGCCCAGCGCATCGACATCGGCGGGGAGGAGATCGAGGTGAACCTCAAGGCGGCAGGGGCCCGGGAACGGAGTCTCGAGGAGCTGCGGTCGGCGCTCGTCCCCACCGCCTCCGGCGCGCCGGTCCGGATCGGCGACCTGGCCGCCGTCGAGGAGCGCGAAGGGCTCGGGACGGTCACGCGCGAGGACCAGCAGTATGTGCGGATCGTCGGGTACGATTTCCGGGGTCCCAACAAGCTTGCCGAGCGGACGCACAACGCCTTCATGGCGTCGATTGCGGTGCCGCCGGGGTATTCGGTTGCGGACCAGCGCTTCGACTACAACCGCGACGAGAGCGGCAAGGGGCTCTGGCTGGTCTTCGCCATCGGCGTGGCGCTGGTGGTGCTCGCCGTGGCGCTGGTGTTCAACTCGGTCTGGGCCACCGCGATGGTGGCGCTCTCCCTGCCGATCGCGGTGGCCGGGGTCGGGGCGGCGTTCTGGGTGGCGGGGACGGCGTTCGGCCGGGAGGCGGCGGTCGGGGTGATCCTCGTGGTGGGCCTGGCGGTGAACCAGGCGATTCTGCTGGTGCATGGAGCGCTGGAGAGGCGGGGACGCGGGGATGCGGGGATGCGGGGAAGCTTGAGCGGGGCAGATGTGGTGCGGGTGGCCCGGGACCGTTCCGCCATGATTGTCCTGGTCACACTCACGACCGTGGCGAGCCTCCTGCCCCTGGCGATTGGGACTGATCCCGACAGCCTCTTCGGGTCGATTGCGCTCGCCACGGCAGGCGGAACGCTCTTCGGCACCATCGGCGCGATGTTTGTGTTGCCGGTGTTGTTGGCCGCGGTGCGGCCAAGGCGGGGCAGGACGGCAGCGGGGTAGTAGTCGTCTCCCCTCTCCCGGAGGGAGAGGGGCCGGGGGTGATGGGTTCTCATCCCATTGCCCCCCAATACTTTACCATCCCCCATTTCGGTTGATTTCCGACCCCAAAACAGGGTATATTTTGCTGTTCCCGGTGGCCCGGCCGGCCACCCGGTTGTCCGCACCAACCCCGAGTTCACATGACCGCCCCGAATTCCCGCGAGCGCATCCTTCCTCGCCTGATCGAAGAAGAGATGCAGCAGTCGTTCATCAACTACTCGATGAGCGTCATCGTCTCCCGCGCGCTCCCCGATGTGCGCGACGGCCTCAAGCCGGTCCATCGCCGCATTCTCTACGCGATGAACGAGCTGGGCCTGGTGCCCGGGCGGGCGTACAAGAAGTCCGCCACGGTGGTCGGCGACGTGCTCGGCAAGTACCACCCGCACGGCGACTCGTCGGTGTACGACGCCCTGGTGCGCATGGTGCAGGACTTCTCGCTCCGCTATCCGCTGGTGGACGGCCAGGGCAACTTCGGCTCGGTCGACGGCGACTCGGCGGCGGCCTACCGGTACACCGAGGCCCGTCTCACCCGCATCGCGATGACGATGCTGGAGGACATCGACAAGAACACCGTCGATTACCAGCCCAACTTCGACGACCGGCTCCAGGAGCCGACCGTCCTCCCCTCCAAGATCCCGAACCTCCTGGTCAACGGCTCGAGCGGCATCGCCGTCGGCATGGCCACCAACATTCCCCCGCACAACCTCCGCGAAATCGCGAAGGCGGTGGAGTTGCTCGTCGACAACCCGGAGGCGAGCATTGCCGACCTCCGGAAGGTCATCAAGGGCCCCGACTTCCCGACCGCCGGCTACATCTACGGGCGCGAAGGGATCAAGGAGGCCTACGAGACGGGCCGTGGCCGGGTCATCATGCGCGCCCGTGCGCAGATCGAGGAGAAGGAGTCGAGCAACAAGTCGCAAATCGTGGTCACCGAGATTCCCTACCAGGTCAACAAGGAAAACCTGGTCCGGTCCATCGCCGAGCTGGCCATGGCGAAGAAGATCGAGGGCATTACCGGTGTGCGCGACGAGTCCGACCGCGACGGCATGCGCATCGTGGTGGAACTCAAGCGCGACTGCATTCCCAACGTGGTGCTGAATCAGCTCTACAAGCGTACCACCATGCAGTCGACCTTCGGCGTCATCATGCTCGCCCTCGTGGGCGGAGTGCCCAAGGTGATGGACCTGAAGGAGATGCTGTCGCACTTCATTGCGCACCGGCACCAGATCATCGTCCGGCGCACCCAGTTCGACCTCGACGCGGCGCAGGCCCGCGAGCACATCCTCGACGGCCTCAAGATCGCCGTCGACAACATCGACGAGGTCATCAAGATCATCCGCGGCTCGGCCGACACCCCCGAGGCCGACGCCAAGCTGCGCAAGCGGTTCAAGTTCAGCGAAAAGCAGAGCGACGCGATCCTCAACATGCGGCTCGCCAAGCTCACCGGGCTCGAAATCGACAAGCTCGAGGCGGAGCTCGCCGAGGTGCGCGCCACCATCGCCGACCTCAAGGACATCCTCGGGTCGCAGTCGCGCCGCAACGGCATCCTCAAGACGGAGACGGCCGAGGTGGCCGCCAAGTACGGCGACGAACGTCGGACGGAGATCGTGGCCGACCAGGGCGACTTCTCGGTCGAGGACCTGATTGCCGAAGAGGACATGGTCATCACCATCTCCCACACCGGCTACATCAAGCGGATTCCCGTCACAACGTACAAGCGGCAGCGCCGCGGCGGCCGCGGCATGGCCGGCATGGGGACCAAGGATGACGATTGGGTGGAGCACCTCTTCATTGCCTCGACCCACGATTACCTGATGTTCTTCACCGACCGCGGCCAGGTGTACTGGCTCAAGGTCCACGAGATCCCGCAGGGGGGCCGCGCGGCGCGCGGCAAGCCGGTGGTCAACTGCATCGCCATCGGGAGCGACGAGACCGTGGCGTCGACGGTGGCGGTCCGGGAGTTCACCGACGACCGCTCGCTGATGTTCGCCACGCGGAACGGCACGGTCAAAAAGACCGTCCTCTCCGCCTACGGCAACGTCCGCTCGAACGGTATTAACGCCATCAACATCGATGCCGATGACGCGCTCATCGACGTCCAGCTCTGCGACGCCAGCAACGACATCGTGCTCGCCACCCGCGACGGCATGAGCATCCGCTTCCACCAGGGCGACGTGCGCGAGATGGGTCGCGCCACCAGCGGCGTGAAGGGCATTGAACTCGACAAGGACGACGCCGTGATCGGGATGGTCATCGTCCGCCGCGAGGCCACGCTCCTGGTCGTCAGCGAAAAGGGCTACGGCAAGCGCTCGGAGCTCTCGGAATACCGGGTGCAGAAGCGCGGCGGCAAGGGGATCATCACCCTGAAGAAGACTGAAAAGACCGGCCGGATGGTGGCGCTCAAGGAGGTCATCCCGGAAGACGAGCTGATGATGATCACCCGGCACGGCGTCATCATCCGGGTGCCGGTCGAGGGGATCAGCGTCATCGGCCGCAACACCCAGGGGGTGCGCGTCATCAACCTCGATGCGGGCGACATGCTCGTGGACGTGGCGCGCGTGGTGAAGGAAGACGACAATGGCACCGAGGAGCCGACCGGCGACGAAGCCGCCGCCCCTGCCGGTGACGACACGGACGAGGGCTGATGAACA
>JAWKQM010000018.1 GCA_041390145.1 Gemmatimonadales bacterium
CGGGACGACCCCGTGGGTGGCCAGGTCGATCCGGGTGATCTGCGATCCCGCCCCGACGAGGTCGAGATTCACGGTCGCGGTGGTGGCGACGCTCTGGGGCTTATGTCCCGCCTTGGCGAGCCCCGCCGAGAGAGCCATCGAGAAGCACGCGGCGTGGGCCGCGCCGAGCAGCTCTTCGGGGTTGGTGTCCGTGCCGTCTTCGAAGCGCGACTTGAAGCTATAGGGGCCCTCGAACACGCCGCTGCCGAGCTTGATGGCGCCGGTGCCGGTGCGCAGGTCACCCGTCCACGTTGCATCTGCCTTCCGTTGCATTGATCTGCTCTCCTTCTGAGTAGTGATGATTCCCGATGTCGTCGGTGGCTCGGGGCCACTCACGCCCGGCGGAGCTGGGGAATCCGCACCCCGTCGCCCGAGCAGGCGATCAAGATACCCAATCGACGGAGGCGCGTCTCCTCCCGCTTGGCGCTCGTCACCCAGTGCGTGCTCGTGCGCCGGTACCACGGCGCCTCCTGCTGAAAGTATTTCCAGGCCGAGCGCTGCTTCCGGAATTGTACCCGGTAGGCGGCGGGCAGTTCGGTGACCGGCTGCTCGAAGGCATAGATGCCGGTGCGTCCTGCGGTGCGCGCCTCGAAGGCCGCCAACCCCGCCCTGGTCATCCGCTTCTCCCGAATGAGTCGCTCCGCGTGCGCCACGTTGACCCGGCTCCAGATGCTCCGGGGCTTCCTCGGCGTGAAGCGGATCGAAAAGCTGTCGGCGTCCAGCCGCCGGCGGACGCCATCGATCCAGCCGAAGCAGAGCGCCTCGTCGAGCGCCTCGGCGTAGGTGATGCCGGTGGCGGCGGCGTGTCTCTTGGCGATGCGGAGGACCAGCGCGGTCTCGGTCCGATGGTGTTTTCGAAGCCAGGCCCGGAAGGTGGGGGCCGAGTCGATGGAGTCCAGCAATGTAACCCCTTGACAATTAATAACTTACAGGTTATGTTTCATTCATTGAAACACGGGGCATGGCTGAGCCGACGCCGCCCCATCTCGTCAGAATGGTCCCGCGCAATCGGCGCAGCGGACCCGCGGTTTGCCTCGATTTGCTTCGCTCGGGGGCCGGCGCTGACGGAGATATGATGCGAGCAGACTGGTAATGTCCTATGAACTACATTCGCAACGTTTCATTCACGGTCAAGCCTGACAAGACCGAGGAATTCAACTCCCTGCTGAAGAACGAAGTCCTGCCGACCATGAAGTCGCAGCCTGGCTTCAAGCATGAGCTGGCGATGATCAACGGGCAGCACGCCGTCGGCCTCAGTGTCTGGACGGACAAGGCGAGCGCAGAGAAGTACCAGGCCGCGGTCTATCCGCAGCTGCTCAAGAAGCTGTCGCTCTGCATCGAGGGCACGCCGAAGGTCACGAACTACGACCTGACCATTTCGACGCTGGCTGCGTAGTCCTGCAGCAGTAGCACGGCAGGAAACTGTAACGCTTGCGGGCGGTCCGGAAACGGGCCGCCCGCTTGCATTTCTTGTGTATCGCATCGTCATGCGCGTGCTCAGCCCTTTGTCATACCCCGCAGCGTGCCGCCCACCGTCATCATCATCAGCCCCACGAAGAAGAGCTTGATGCCCAGGAAGAGGCCGATGGCCCAGACGCCAGCCAGCGGGGCCTGCCGCCAGATCAGGATGCCGAGCAGGATCGACACGACCCCGCCGACGGTGAGCCAGCCCCAGCCGGTGTCGGGCCTGCGCTGGATGCCGGCGTAGACCTCCGCCGCGCCGTCCACCACGAGGTAGGCGGTCAGCAGGATTGTCACGGAGACGGCCGCAAACACAGGGTTTACCAGGAGGAGGAATCCCACGGCGAGGGTGAGGAGGCCGAGGACGAACATGAGGAGCCCCCGCCCGACGCTCCCCGCCTTGAACGCCCAGACCATGCGCATGATCCCGGCCGCCATTACGAGAACGCCGAGGAGGAGCACGATCGAGAAGCCCGTGAGCATGGGAGTGAACATCGCGAACACCCCGAGGAGCATGGTGATGATTCCCCAGGTGGTCATGCGGGTGCCGCCCTTGTGGACGAGATCGCCGGGTGCGGTCATGGGTGGTCCCTCCGAAGTTTGGGTATGCCGGGTGCCTGGGGGCGGCTAGAAGGTGCCTGCCCCCACCTCGATCACGTAGTTCAGCTGCTTGATTTCGAAGCCGCCCGTGGCCTTCACGCCGGTCCGGACGCCCCAGAAGTCGGTGAGGGCGCCCAGGAACTTGAGCGGTGTGTGGGTCATGTTGACCCGGAACTTCATGCCCAGCTCCCCGACGAAGTAGGCGGTCGTCGTCGTCGCGTCGGTGGTCGCGTTCTGCGTGTCCACCCACTCCAGCCCGCCCGAGAAGTAGCTCCCGATCCAGTTCGAGGCGGACGCGGTGTACAGGAGCGTCCACGCCCACCGGTCGGTCTCGAGGTACACCCGGTTGACCAGCCAGCCGCCCGTCAGGCTCACGTTGTAGTTCTTGACGATGAAGAGGGGAAAGGCGAAGGCCGCCCCGCCGTGCCCGTCGTACCGGTAGGCGATGGACAGGCTCTTCGAGAACGACTGATCCTCGAGCCACGCGTCGAACGTCGTCTCCCCGTCGGACTTGATCAGCTTGGGCCAGTTCGGGTCGCCCTTGTCGGCGATGAAGGGGACCAGGTCGGGCTCCGCGAGGGAGGCGGGGGGGAAGGGGCGGAGTTCGTACACGGCGTGCGTTGGCGAATAGACGCCGTCCACCGTCAACGCGGAGCGGAGCGGGCTGTCTGGCGGCAGCGGCGGGGTCACCTGGTCGGGCGCCTGGCGTACCTTGGTCATCCACGACTGGTACCCGCCGGAGAAGAGCGACCCACTGCTGATGATGTCGCGCACGCCCCAGGCGTCGTTCACGCGGCGGTTGACGTCGTAGCCGGGGGTGTAGTAGCCGTCGCCGTTCTTGTCCGTGCAGCTGGCGTGCTTGCCCTCCTCGACCAGGATCCGCATGGGGAACTTCGCCCCGGCGTCGACGACGAGGGTGCAGTCGTACCACAGCATGCCGTGGGCCTTGCCCACCACCTTCTCCACCTTGATAACGTACTCGCAGCCGGGGCAGTTCGGGAGCTGGCCGATGACGAGCTTCATCTGGGCCGACTCGACGTCGTGCGGATGGCCGCCCAGCCCGATCTCGCTGGCGTAGTAGAAGAAGAAGTCGACGTCGAAGGCCACGGTGTTGGCGAGGTTGACCAGGGAGCCATCCCGGTTGGCGCTGTCGGGACGGAACGCCCAGCCCGCCCGTTTGGGGAGGTAGCCGAGGTTCCGGACCATGTAGTACACCACGGGTGAGTCTGGAGCTGCCTCGAAGGGAAAGGCCTCCGGGATCCGGATGTCCCGGCCCCGCTGGCCGGCCAGGTTGGGTTCGTCGGGGGAGAACCAGAGGATCGGCGCGGCGTAGGCGACCAGCCGTTCGATCGTCATGATGGAATCGGAACCGGCCCAGATCATGCCGGGAATCGAGTCCAGCATCGCGCGGCTGGTCAGCGCCGCCTTGTCGTAGCGCCGGTCCTGGGCCCGGGCCGGCTGGACCGCCACCGCGCCCAGCAGGGCGGCGAGGCAGGCGAGGCGGAGCAGGCGGGCGGGCGAACGCGCTGGGGTGAATGCCATCATGACTCCCAGGTCTCGAAGTCTGAAGAAGGCGAAGTCGATGGCTCCGCCTATTCGGATCCCTGATCGTGCAACTGGACCAGCCGGGCGTCAATCTCGCCCAGCACCGCCTCGTACGCTTCGCGACTCAGCAGTCCCTGGTGGTTGGCCTCGATCGCCTCCGCCTTCTCCACCATGAGCAGATGCCGCCGGGCACGGAGCAGTTCCGCGTCGTGCAGGTCGGCGTGTGTTTCGCGCATGCGGTCGAGTTCCCGCTCGACGCCGGCGAGCCGCCCCTGGTATTCCGCGCGGAGCGTCGCCAGGGCCGCGGGGTCGCCCTGCGCGCCGAGCGCCATCCGGTCGAGTTCTCGCAGTGCCGCCTGGACCGCCATCATCTCGCTCCGGTTCCGGTCGTAGTCGATCCGGGCCTCGTGCGAACCGGCCACGCCAAGCCAGCGGAGCAGCGGCGCCATGCTGAGGCCCTGGACCAGGATCGACAGGATCACCACGCCGAAGGTGGTGGCAATCAGCAGCGCCCGGTTAGGGAAGCCGGCCGGGAGGCTGAGCGCCAGCACCATGGAGAGTCCGCCCCGGAGGCCGCCCCAGCTGAGGATCGCCTGCCAGCTCCGGGGAACGCGGTCCGCGCCCCGGGCGGCGACCGGCGTCATGCCGAGCACCACGGCAGCCCGGCCGGCGGTCACCGCCAGGAATGCCGAGAGGATCAGCGGCCAGTAGGAGAGCAGATCGGATATCTGGACTTCGAAGCCGATCAGGAGGAAGATGATCGAGTTGAGGGCGAACGCGACGTACTCCCAGAAGGACTCGACCGCCACGCGGGTGGTCGGCGACATCCCGGTCCGCGCGCCGTAGTTACCGCAGACCATGCCGGCGACGACGGTGGCGATGACGCCCGAGCCGAGCAGGTGCTCCGCGCCGGTGAACGCCCCGTAGGCGGCGATGGTGGTGAGCGTAATCTCGAGCATCGGCTCGTCGATCCGCTGGATGATGGTGGAAATGACCAGGCCCAGCGCGAAGCCGACGCCGATCCCGATGCCCACCACCCGGATGAACTCGAGGATGACTCCCGCGGCCGAGACGGCGGCGCCGCCGGCGATGGCGAGGATGATCCCGAAGAAGACGATGGAAGTGCCGTCGTTGAGCAGGCTCTCCCCTTCGAGGAGCGCCGCGAGGCGGCGCGGCGCGCCGAGGCTTCGGAAGAGCCCCACGACGGCGATCGGATCGGTGGCGGCCACCAGGGCACCGAACACCAGGGCGTGGGTCCAGGTCAGCGTGTCCCGCAGGTGCAGGGCCGCCGCGACCGGCACCAGGATCGCGGCGGTCAGGAAGATTCCTGCCAGGACGCCCGGCACCGCCAGCGTCAGGATGAGCGAGCGGTCCCGGCGGAAGAGCCCGAAGTCGAAGTGGAAGGCCGCCTCGAACAGCAGCCCGGGGAGGAACACCGCGAAGAGAAGCTCCTGCGTCAGGTGCGGGGGTTCGAAGGCGTGCAACTGGCCGAGGAGGAGCCCGGCGACCACCAGGGCCACAGTGTACGGGAGCCGGAACTGCTTGGCGAGGATGGCGACCGTGGTCGCCACGATGAACATCAAGACGAGGATGGTGTCGATATGCACGGCGTGTCGTCAGGTCACGAGGAGGAGGAGGCCGGGGCGGCGGAGGCGCTCTTGCCCGGCTTCCCCTCCGTATTGTTGGCATAGAACCGCGTCGTTGGGTAGGCAAAGTCGACGTCGGGGCACTCGGCAAAGGCGCGCAGGATATCCTGCCAGATCGCGTCGGTCACCCGCCGGCGTTCCCGGGGCGCGCAGGGCATCCGCAAGGTGAGCATCACGCCGCTGTCCTGGACGGAGACGAACACGCTCGGGGTGGTACCGCTGCGGGGCATCGCATAGCGGGACGCCACCTCGCGCATGGCCGCCCCCGCATCCGCCGCCATCTTCTCGCCGTGCCGTTGTCCGATGTCCTGCAGGAGCCCCCGGGCCTTTTCCCAATCGCTCTCGAAGGTCACGAGGACCGGGAGTTCGGTCCAGATGAACGCGAAACCGTGGGTGTAGTTGGCGATGGGACTGGTGAAGAGCAGGGCGTTCGGCACATGGATGATGCGGCCGGTCGATTGATCGGCCTCGACCCAATGGCCGATTTCCAGCAGGGTGAACTGAAAGAGCCGGATGTCCACCACGTCGCCGGCGTTGTCGCCCAGCTGCACCCGGTCGCCGACCTCGAACGGGCGGCGCCAGAGGATGAAGAGCCAGGCGGCGAGATTGGCGAGGGGATCCTTGAGCGCAATGGCCAGGCCGGCGGAGAGGAGGCCGAGATAGGTGGCGGCGCCCGCGAAATCCACCAGCCAGATGCGGACAACGGCCAGGATGCTGATAACGCCGACGGTGTAGTTGGCCCCCTTGTGCCACCGGTAGCGGGTGTGCAGGTCCGTCACCCGGCGGTGCACGCCTTTCAGGACCATCCACCGTACCAGCAACAGGCCCAGGATGACCCCAACGGTGGTCAGGATGCGAATCTGGGTCGTGGGGCTGAGCCCGATCGCGTTGCTGGCCCAGGCGGTCAGCGACTGCATCAGCGCTCCCCGGTGCCGGTCTGGACGGAAATCGGCGGCGCGGCCACCAGCTCGAAGGTGGCGGAGGCGAGTTGGACCCGGCCGTTCGAGGCGTCCACCAGGTCCATGATGCCGTTGAAGAGGGCGTCCTTCACCCCGCGGCGGCTTCGGTAGTCCACCACGTAGCGGAGGGTGTACTGGAGCCAGTTGTCGGTGGCCACCAGCGTCAGCATCGGTGCGACGCTCGCGTCCTCGATGCGGTATTTCTTGACCATCCCCTTCCAGGCAGCCGCCGAGGTCTTGGCGTACTCGCCCACGACCCGATCGGCTACCTGCTGGATGATGGTCCGCGCCTCGGCGCGGTCGCTGCCGAAGCGAATCGGGATCCGGATCTCGTCCCAGAGGAAGGGGAAGTCACCGGAGTAGTTGAAGACCGGGGCCTTGAAGACGAAGCTGTTCGCCACCCGCACGATCCGCCCGTTGTAGAGGTCGCCATCGACCCACTGCCCCGTCTCCATGAGCGTGGTCCGGAGGACGCCGATATCGATCACGTCGCCCTTGATGCCGCCCAGTTCCACCCGGTCGCCGGGGTGGTAAAAGTTCGAGAAGGTGAGGGCCAGCCAGCCGGCAATGCTGGCAATCACCTCCTGGAGCGCGAAGGCGATGCCGGCCCCCGCGACACCGAACGCGACCGTGAGGCCACCGAGCTTGTCGCTGAAGAGGGCGGCCAGGAAGAGAAAGGCGAAGACGTACCCCGAGAAGCCGACCGCTTTCCGCACCCGGTACCGGGTGTCGGTGTCCTCGATCCGGCCCACCAGGGCGCGCTGCGCCGCACGCACCAGCGCCACGATGACCGCCAGCCCGAGGATGGTGGCCACGAGGCGGCCGATGTTGGCGTCGAAGAGCCAGGTCTGCAGATGCGCTGAGATTCCTTCCATCTCCCCAATCTGCCCCTCGCCGCGCGGCAGGGGAAGAGCCGCCGTCCTGGTGCCCCGGAGCGGGGCGTGCCGCAATTTCGCCTGCGCCGCCGGCATGCCTATGTTGCATGCTGTGCCGGACACCGACTCTCATGAGGGGTACGACCGACGTGAGTACCGACGCTCTCGCGCCATTGCAGGCGCTGCTCGCAGGCCAGTACACCCTTGAGCGGGAACTCGGACGGGGCGGCATGGGGGTCGTGTACCTGGCCCGGGATGTTCGCCTCGACCGGCCCGTAGCCATCAAGGTCCTCCCCCGCGCGCTGGCGGCCGACCCCGAACTTCGGGAACGGTTCCTTCGCGAGGCCCGCACCTCGGCCCAGCTCTCCCACCCCAACATCGTGCCGATCTACCGCGCCGACGAAATCGACGGCGTGGCCTTCTTTGCCATGGGCTTTGTCGACGGCGAAAACCTCGCCGAGCGGCTGCGCGCGCGCGGCCCGCTTCCTCCCGCCGAGGCGGTGCGCGTCCTGCGCGAGGCGGCGTGGGCGCTCGCGTACGCGCATGCCCGTGGAGTCGTCCACCGCGACGTGAAGCCGGAGAACATCATGATCGAGCGCGGCACCAACCGCGCCATCGTGACGGACTTTGGCATCGCGCAGAACCGGCTGGCCACCCCGCTGACACAGGGGGGCATGGTCCTCGGCTCGGTGCACTACATGAGCCCGGAGCAGGCCGCCGGCGACAAGCTCGACGGCCGGAGCGATCTCTACTCCCTCGGCGTCGTCGGCTTCCAGATCCTCAGCGGCCGCCTCCCGTTCGACGCCGCCGAAGCCGCGACCGTCATGGCCCAGCAGGTGACGCGCCCGGCGCCGTCCCTGTCAGCCGTCGCGCCCAACCTGCCTCCGGGACTGGTGGCGGTGATCGATCGCAGCCTCAGCAAGGCTCCCGGCGACCGCTACCCCACCGGCGAGGCATTTGCGGAGGCCCTGGAAACGGCGCTGCAGTCGGCGGCGCTGCCGGCCGCCGCGGGTTCGCTGGCGGAGGTGGTGAGCACCGACCAGGCACGGGCCATCTGGCTCCGCGCCGCGCAACTCCAGGCGGAGGCCACTACCCGGCTCCAGGCGCGCTACCGGGAGCCACAGTCGGACGACACGCCCGCTGGCCCCGCGCCGAGCGGCGGCTATCGTCTGCAGGACGTGGAACAGGCGGCCTCCGAGGCCGGCATCGCGGCGGAGTTTGTCGCCATGGCCATCGCCGAGCGGCCGGCCGGCACGGAAGTCGGGCCGGCGGACCTGTCGGCGCGAGAAGATCGGACGCTCACCCGGATGCTCGGCACCCGCGACCGGAGCATTTCATCCTCCCGGGTGGTCCGGGCCGCACCGAAGGAGGTCCTGGAGGCCATCGGCCGGGTGCTGACCGCGCCGCCGTATGGGCTCAAGCTGCGCGACACCGTCGGCGGGCATCCCCTCGACGGGGGCGTCCTGGTGTTCGACGTCTCGTTGCTGCGAAACGTGATCCTCGCCTTCGACGGCGTGCTCAGCATGTTCCGCTACCGCATGACGCAGCTCGAAATCGAGCAGCTGCATGTGGCGCTCAAGCCGGTGGGGTCCCCCACGAGCGGATGCGAGGTCACGGTATCGGCTGACCTGCGTCGGGGGCTGCGGAAGGCGTGGCTGGTGGACAAGTGGGTCACGGGGGTCGTGGGCCTGACGGGCGCGGCTGCAGGGGCGGGAATCGGACTGACCATCGCGCTGGGACCGCTGGCCGCGGCGGTGGCGGCGGCAGGAGCCGTGGTGGCCGGCGGAGCCTCCCTCGCGGGGTGCCGATGGGGATACCGCTACGCCTTGAAGAAGGGACGCGAGGAACTCGAGGGGATGCTGACGGCGCTGGGGGGAGACCTGCGTGCCGCGTCCGTCTTCGGTACACCCCCGCCGGCCGCCGCGCACCGGCTTCCTCCCGGATCCGGCGACCCGAACGCGCTGCTCGGCGGCCCCTGACGGGCCGGGAGTTCACTCCGCGGCGGGCACGCCGTCGAAGAAGTCCACCTCGCCCGTCTCCAGGGAATATTCGGCGCCCACCACCAGGAGCCCCTCCTCGCGCACCAGCTGCTCGAGGACGGCCGAGCCGTGCCGCAGGTGGTCGGCCGACGCCCGGATGTTGAGCCGCACCGCCTGCTCGATGATCGCGTCCCGGTCGTGCTTCAGGTCGGTGGCGAGCAGGCTTTCCACAGAGGGACGGATCCGATCCACGATCGATCGGAGGTTGCGGGACTGGTTTGCGGTCGGTCGCTGCAGCTCGTCGAGGGTGGCGGTGACGGCCCCGCACTTCGAGTGGCCGAGGACCACGACCAGGCGCGTGCCGAACTGCGAGGCGGCGAACTCGACGCTCCCGACCAGGGAGGGCGCCACGATGTTGCCGGCCACGCGAATGACGAAGAGGTCGCCGAGCCCCTGATCAAAGATCAGCTCCGCGGGCACCCGCGCGTCGGAGCAGCCGAGGATGATGGCGAGCGGTTCCTGCGCCGACGGCAGCTCCGGCCGCTTCGTGTGGCTGACGATCGTGTCCGGTCCACGCACGTTCGCGGCGAACCGGGCGTTGCCCTGCACAAGGCGATCCAGCGCTTCGCGTCCTGAAATCATATGGGTGGCCTCCCCAGAGAGTGCATCGGAGGTGTGCCTGCGGATATGTGCTAGATGGCGGCCCCGAAGAGGCGTCCGACCAGGGCGGTGCATCCCATGGCCACGGCGCCCCAGAAGGCCACCCGGACGGCACCCCGCATGCGGGGCGCGCCGCCGATGTGGGCGGCGACGGCGCCCAACACGACAAGCAGCAGCAGCGTCACGCCCACGACACCAGGCGTGAGGATCCCGGTCGGCAATACGGCGGCGAGAATCACCGGCGGTGCGGCCCCGACCGCGAAGGAGGCGGCCGAGGCGAGCGCGGCCTGGATCGGGCGCGCCCGGGTCAGGTCGTGGATGCCGAGCTCATCCCGGGCGTGGGCCCCGAGGGCGTCATGCGCCGTGAGCTGATCAGCGACCTGGAGGGCCAGCTCCGGGCTGACACCCCGTGACACATAGATGCCCGCGAGCTCCGCGCGTTCCTCCTCGGGTGCCTCCGCAAGCTCTCCGCGCTCTCGCACGAGGTCGGCGTCTTCGGTGTCCGCCTGGGAGCTGACCGAGACGTACTCGCCGGCGGCCATCGAGAGGGCGCCGGCGGCGAGCCCAGCCACGGCGGCAAGCAACACCGCCGCCCGGTCCGGCTGGGCAGCGGCCACTCCAACCACCAGGCTGCTGGTGGAGATGAGTCCGTCGTTGGCACCGAGGACGGCAGCGCGCAGCCAGCTGATGCGGTCGCTACGATGCGTTTCAGTGCCCATGGGCTTGCCTCCGCTGACGGAAGACGGCCTGTGTCATCACTCCTTCGCCTGCCCGCGTCCGATCCCCACCACCGTCACCGCCCACACCGGGCAGTGGGCGGAGAGGACGACGCTTTCCGTCACGCTCCCGACTTCCACGCCGATTTCCTCCGGCCCGCCCCGCCCGCGTGTGGCCATCATGATCAAGTCGCAGCCCTCGGATTCGGCCACGCTGGTGATGGTGCGGCTGGCGCCCGATCCCGTCACCCTGGTCTCGGCGCTGATGCCGATCGCGCCGAGCGCCTGGGAGACGGACGCGAGGTACTCCTCCAGCCGGGGGACCTCGCTCTCGGCCTCCGGCACGGCCAACAGCACGACGGTGCTGCTGAAGTGGCGCGCGAGGATGCGTGCCGACGGGAGCACCTCCTCGGAGTCCACCGACCCGTCGAGCGACACCAGCAGCTTCTTGAACGCCGTGTGCCGGCTGGTCCAGGCGTCGGTCGGGCGGATGATTAACACCGGCAGTTCGGTCTGGCGCACAACGGCCGTGGCGGTGTTCCGGCCCAGGAGCCGGTCCACCCGGGATCGGCCGTGCGTGGCCATCACGATCACGTCCGCGTTGCTCTCAATGCCGTGCCGGCCGATCTCCTCGGGAATGCTGCCGCTCCGCATGCTGATCTCCGCCTTCACGCCGCGCTGCCGAAGCGTCTCGGCCAGACGGTTGAGGTAGGCCTCGGTGGCGGAGCGGGCCTCCGCCGGCTCGCCGTTGCCCTCGGGCCGTCCGGACTTCACCGACATCAGGTCGATCCGGCCATCCACGGTGCGTGCCAGCAGCTCCGCAACCGGCAGGGCCTGCTCGGCCAGGGCGGAGCCGTCGAGCGGCACCATGATCCGGTCCACACCAAAATCGCCGTCGGGGAGGTCGTCCCGCTGGAAGGGGAGGAGGTACTGTGCGGAGAAGAACCGGCCAAGGTGTTCATCCAGCGGTTTCGGCGCGCCCAGACGGCTCCGGAACATGCTGAAAACGAGGTACAGCGCCGGAATGAAGAGCAGGTAGGTCCACGCCCCCTCGAAGAAGCGCTCGTCGAAGATGATGAACGTGGCCACGGTGGTCAGCAGCGCGGCGACGATGGTGCCCGCGAGCGTGGCGGCCCCACCGGGAGTGAACTGCGTCCGCAATTGCCGCAGCAGGCGCTTGGCGGCGGCCCACCCGGTCATGCTCAGCAGGATGAAGACGCCGGCGGCGTAGATGGCGAGGTACGTCTCCTCGTGGGTCCCGAAGGCCAGGAAGCAGAGGGCCACGATGCCGACCTCGACCCAGACCGGCTTGTCGGCCACGTCGAACCGGTTGCGGATGCCGAGCCAGGCGGGGATGTAGTGCCGGTAGCGGAGGCCGAGGGCCAGGTTCTGGATGCCCTGGGCGCTGGCGGCCGCGGCGGAGGCCAGCACCAGGACGCCGATCAGGGTACCGATCCAGGGCAGCGGCGACGGCAGCAGGTGGTCCATCGTCTGGGTGAACACCGAGACGTGGGTGTCGCTCACGTCCGCCTCGGCGAGGATGGCGGGTCCGACGATCAGCATCGTCAGGCAGGTGGTGCCCATGATGATGATGAGGCTGCCGAAGGCCTTCCTGCTCCGCTCGGCACTGGTGCCATCGTAGGCCGCCACCAGGTTGGCAAAGATTTCGATGCCGGTCATCAGCGCCAGGATGCGCGCATATCCGGCCAGCGTGAAGTGCAGGTAGTCGGGGTGGAACGCGCGCACGTCGAAGGCGGGCAGGTGAAACCCGCGCTGCCAGATGGTGGCGCCGATCATGGTCCACAGGAGGAGGAGGACCGCCAGCGTGGCCGGCCCGAAGGCGCGCGCGGCCGTCTTCGGGCCGCGGTTGACCAGCCAGCCGATGCCGATGCTGATCAGGACCGCCGCGATCGTCCGGAAGGGGAGCCCCCCGACGCTGTCGTTGAGCGAGGGGGCGCGGTCGGCCATGAAGGTGACCAGCGCCGCGATGCTGACCAGGAAGGTCAGGGTGTATTCGACGAAGGTGATGCCGGCGTTCACCTTGACGGCCCACGACCCGAACTCCTCCTCGGTAAGCCCGCTGCCGCCGCTGCCGTCGACCACCCACCGCATCACCAGCCGGTACATCGCGCTGACCATCACCACGGTGAACACGACCATCCAGATGCTGGCGCCGAAGGTGACCTCGGCGACGCCCGCGATGACGATCAGCTTGAGAAAGGGCCCGAAGACATAGAGCGGCGAGGTGGCGGGGTCACCGCCACCGGCGAGGGCGCCCTGGAATGCGTTGCTCAGGCGGTGAGAGACGTGTGCCATGCGTTGCCTCGGCCCGCCGCACCCGTGCGGTCGGCTCGACGGAGGGGAGGGAAGTCGGTGATTGGAGTGGGCTGCGTCGACCGGAGGGAAGATAGCGCGGTCGGGGGAGGCCCGCGTCGTTCGACACGCTGCGTGCCCGGGTCGGGGCCGACCAGCCGGGTCACGTGGGCGGCTGCCCCGGAGAGCAGGGGGGCCAGCAGGGGCAGCGGCCACTGGCCGATGGGCGGCACGGGACTCTCCACTCCATTCTTTTTGCGAACGCGGGGAAGATAGGGCTTGTAAAATGTTCTGTAAAATACATATTGCTCGATACATCCATCTTACATACAGAACGATATGGACCCGACCACTCCCCGGCTCAACTACCACCACCTGCACTACTTCTGGGCCGTCGCCCGGGAAGGCAACCTCACGCGCGCCGCGCGCCGGCTGGGCGTGGCGCAGTCGGCGCTGTCCACCCAGATCAAGACGCTCGAGGACCGGCTCGGCCAGGCGCTCTTTATCCGCCAGGGGCGGACCCTCGTGCTCAGCGAGGCGGGGCGCATCGCGCTGGAGTACGCCGACACTATCGTGGGTGCCGGCGACGAGCTGGTGGCCACGTTGCGCGAGGGGCGGCGGCAGGAACGGCTGGTGCTTCGGGTGGGGGCAGTGGCCACCCTCTCGCGCAACTTCCAGGAGGAGTTCCTCGCCCCGGTCCTCGGGACGCCGGACGTCGTCCTGATGCTGCAGTCGGGATCCCTGCGCGAACTCCTGGCCCGTCTGGGCACCCATACCGTCGACCTCGTCCTGGCGAATCGCCGGGTACAGGAAGACACCGGGACGGCCTGGCGGTGCCGGCGCATCGCGCGACAGCAGGTAAGCCTCGTGGGTCCCCGGCGGCGCCGGCGCCCGTTCCGGTTTCCCGACGACCTCGCCAACACCCCCATGGTGCTGCCCAGTCGGGAGCACGAATTCCGGTCGGCGTTCGATCTGATTTGCGAACAGCGGGGTATCACCCTGTCGGTGGTGGCGGAGGTCGACGACATGGCCATGCTGCGGCTCCTGGCGCGCGACCTCGGGGCGGTCGCCCTGGTGCCGACGGTGGTCGTGCGGGACGAGCTGCAGTCGGGAGCGCTGCACGAGTACTGCACGGTGCCCGACCTCTACGAGGAGTTCTTCGCGCTCACCGTGCGGCGCCAGTTCCAGCACCCGCTGCTCCGCTCACTGCTCGATCGTCCCGAATCGGCGGTCCTGGCCACGGCCTAGCGGCGTCGCCGGCAATCGATTGCTTCAACCTGGAGGCCTGGCAGCACGCATGTACGAAACCTTCGACGGCGACATCCTGGCATTCTCCGCCGGGGGCAAGGCGACCGTGGGCGTCGGCCCCCGGCTCGGCATCATCGGCGGCGGCCAGCTGGCACGCATGACGGCGATGGCGGCCCTGCAACTCGGCTGCGATGTCATCATTCTCGAACGCAATCGCTACAGCCCCGCGGCGACGCTGGGCACACACTCGCTGGTCGGCGACTGGAGTGACGCCGGCGCCCTCCAGGCGCTGGCCGATGGCGCCGACGTGATCGCGCTCGAGAACGAATTTGTCGACGCCGGCGCGCTCGCGGCGCTGGAAGCACGCGGGCACCTCGTGCTGCCCTCAGCCGGCGCCATGGCCCTCGTGCAGGACAAGTTGCGGCAGAAGGAGGCGCTCGCCGCCGCCGGGGTGCCGATTCCCCGGCTGTCCGCCGCGTCCACTCCGGCCGATGTCGTCGCCGCCGGCGAGGCGTGGGGCTGGCCCCTCCTGCTGAAGGCCCGCCGGAACGGGTACGACGGCAAGGGGAACGTCACCGTCCGCTCGGCCGCCGAGGTACAGGCAGGGTGGGACCGCTTGGGAGGCGGCACGGGGGGTGGGCTCTTCGTCGAGGAGTACTGCGATTTCACGGCGGAACTGGCCCTCATCGTGGTCCGCGGGCGGAACGGGGAGTCGGCACGGTACCCCGTGGTGGAAACCGTCCAGCGCAACCATGTGTGCCACCTGGTGCGGGTGCCGGCGGCCGTGCCTGATGGCATCGCCGACCGGGCCGCGGACCTCGCCGAGCGCGCGGTGGAGGCGACCGGCCTGGTCGGGGCAGTGGGGGTCGAAATGTTCCTGCTGCCGGATGGCCGCATCGTGCTGAACGAGCTCGCGCCGCGGGTGCACAACTCCGGGCACTACACCATCGAGGGATGCGAGACTTCCCAATTCGAGAACCATGTGCGCGCCGTCCTGGGCTGGCCGCTGGGATCGACGCGTCTCCTGGCGCCCGCGGCCGTCATGGTCAACCTGCTGGGCGCGCACCGGAGCCCGGGCCGGCCCGTCGGGCTGGAGCAGGCGCTGGCGGTGCCCGGCGCCCACGTGCACCTCTACGGCAAGGCGATGAGCGGACCGGGGCGGAAGATGGGCCATGTGACCGCCGTCGGCGCCGACCTGGCCGAGGTGGAAGCCCGCGCCTCGCGCGCGGCCGCCGCCATTCACTTCGGGGAGGCAACATCATGAAGCGCCAGAAACCGCTGGTCGCCATTCTCATGGGCAGTGATTCGGATTGGCCGACGCTCCAGCCGGCCGCGGAGGCCTGTGCGGAATTCGGGGTCGCCACCGAGGTTCGCGTGGTGTCCGCCCACCGGACTCCCGACGACATGGCGCGGTTCGCAAAGTCGGCCTATCGGCGCGGCCTGCGGGTGCTGATCGCCGGCGCCGGCGGTGCGGCGCATCTGCCGGGGATGCTGGCCAGCCACACACCGCTCCCGGTCATCGGGGTGCCCGTGGAGGCGACGTGCATGCAGGGACTCGACGCGCTGCTCTCGATCGTCCAGATGCCGGCCGGGGTCCCCGTGGCCACGGTCGCCGTCGGGGGCGGCCGCAACGCCGGGCTGCTGGCAGTCCAGATGCTCGCCACCGGGGACGCGGCGCTCTATCGGCGCCTGGTGCGCTTCAAGCAGACACTCGCCCGCGCGTCGCGCGCGAAGAACCGCCGCCTGCAGACGCTGCGGACGGATACCGGAAGCGGCTGAGGGCCGCTACCGGCTGAAGCCGCCGACCGCTTGCATGTAGGCCGGCTGGAAGCTGGCGAGCGCCCCCTTCACGGTGGCATCGGGTGTTCCGTAGATCGTGAAGCTCACCGGGGTGAGGATGGCCATGAACCGCTCGGCATACTTCGATCCGAAATTTCCAAGGTGCACCATGGTGGCCGCCGAATCGACGTAGCGCTCGAACAGGTGACACCGCTTGCCGTCGGCCGACAGGCTCCATTCATAGTCGAGCGCCCCCGGTTCATCGTTCTTGGTGGCGGTCACCATGTCGTTCATCAGCGCGCGAAACTCCGCTTCGCGGCCGGGCTGCAGATCGAGGACCAGCATCCAGGATACATGACTGCTCATGGAAACTCCGGTGAGTGGTTGAAATCGAGCGACACTGATCGGCGACCGCTACATCCGCGCTGTGCCGGACCCCGCCGCGGCGTTGTACAGCCACGCCAGGATGAGGCCGGCGACGGCCCCGTCCACCAATCCGTAGAGGGCGCCGACGATGACGCTCCCGAACCCACCAACCTCGTAGCCGGGGTAAATGGACGAGACGACATCGAGGAAGGCACCGCCGTAGCCCGGCCAGACCAGGTGTGCCGCGCCGACGAGCAGCACCGCACCGCCCCAGAGCAGGCCGCCCGCGATGGCGAGCGCTTTGAGATCCAGACGCATGTTACCTCCTGGTGGAATGAACGTCACTCACCCCAGGTCTTCGTCACGGAGACCGAGAGTATTCGATCCAATCCCGGATAGGCCCGGTCGAGGTAGGCGCGGCCGGCGGCCATGATCGAGTCCCACTGCTGCAGGGGGGCGTTCCCGTACTGCCGATTCAGCGACTCGAGCGCCGGCATCCCTTCCACCACCTCTGCGATCGGTGGGAATCCGACCACCCCCTCGTAGCTGACGGTATCAAGGCTGGTGTTCGGGGTGAGGTTGATGGCGAGCTCCACCGTGCGCGAGTCGGGCCCGGCGCGGGCGAAGCCGACTGTCCCCGTGCCGTTCGGGTGCCGGACCGGTTCATCCGGAATGCCGGTGCTGTCCCAGGCCTGGTTGGCCGCTGCGCTGTTCCCGACGCCGAACTGCACCACATACCCACCCTGGAAGCTGGCGGTCGGCCCGACCCGGTAGATGACCACACCGTCGTAGTAGTGGCCCATGGCGAGGTGGTAGAGCCGGTCGACGCCGAGCGGCGACCAGTCGCGGTGCGCCTTCAGCACGACCGATCCCTTGGTCGTCTCGAAGGTGACCAGGAAGCTGTCGGGCGCCGCGCGGGTCAGGGGGAGCTGGGAGGGCAGGGGCTGGGTCTGTGCCGCGAGGCGTGGGAGCGCGGGCCCAAGGACCAGCAATCCAATCAGCCAGCGTGCGCGGAGCATCCGGTGCGCGCCCCGGGTCATGCGGCGTATCTGAGCACCGCCACCACGTGGCAGGCGGTGCCGGCCAGCACGAAGAGATGCCAGACAAAGTGCCGGTAGGGGAGGCGGCTCGCGGCATAGAAGCCGACGCCGGCGGTGTACGCGAGGCCCCCGGCGGCCAGCCAGAGCAGGCCCGGGACCGGGACGGCCTCCAGGAAGGGCTTGGCCGCGACAATGATGAGCCATCCCATCCCCAGGTAGAGCGCGGTCGAGAAGCGCGGGTACCGGATGCCGCCCCGTGCCTTGAGGACGATGCCAAAGATGGCCAGCACCCAGATCGCGCCCAGCAGTGACCAGCCGATGGGGCCGCGGAGGACGCCAAGCATGAACGGCGTGTACGTGCCGGCAATGAGCACGTAGATCGCGCCGTGATCGAGCACCCGGAAAATCTGCTTGGCACGAACGGGGGTGAGGGCGTGGTAGAGCGTGGAGGTGAGGTAGAGAAGGGCGGCACTCACCCCGAACACGAGCGCGCCGACCAGGGCCGTGGAGCCATGCTGCAGCGCGTTGACCGCGAGCACCGGCAGGACGGCCACCGCCGCGACGAAACCGACGCCATGGCTGACGCTGTTGGCAATTTCCTCCCCGCGAGACTGCGCGCGTTGCACTCAGCCCTCCCCGTGTGCCCGGACCGGGGCCTGGAGCAGCGCCAAGACGCCGGCCCGGCCCATGATGCGCACGGCTTCCGTTCCCAATGCATAGATGAAGAGGAGCGTGTAAAGCCACATGTGGATGACGAGGAAGCGTGCCGTGGACGTCTCGGCCACCATGCGCCGGAGGGCCGTGCCCAGGTCGCCATGCTTCAGCAGCACCGGGATCAGCTCCTCCAGCTCCCGGAAGAGCAACGCCACCGTGCCGTACAGGGCGGTCTTCCACAGCAGGTTGTACAGCAGCCGGCTCGAGAAGAGTCGGGCGAGCGCGGTGTGGTCCATGATCAGGATCGCCTTGGCCACGATGATTGCGGACACGGTGGCGATGGTGCTGCTCGTGGCGGTGACGTGATAGTTGTCCAGCACCAGCGCCTTGGTGAGCGAGAGCATGTGGAAGGCGATCAGGAAGAAGATCATCGCGGGGATCATTTCCCGCAGCTCGTTCCACAGCCAGGCCATCGCCTTGCCCATCAGCGTGCCATTGTCCTGAGGTCCGTGTTCACGGCGCCTCGGGTGCCGGCGGCATCGGAACAGACGCGTGGTCCATGACGTAGACCCACTTCCCGTCGCGCATCGCCTTCACGTCAGAATACCGGCCCTGGAGCACCATGGCGGTGCCATCGCCAGTCGGGATGGTCAGGGTCCAGTTGCCCCAGCCGAGGACCACGTCGCCCTGGGGGATATTCTGCGGGTTGTCGAACGCCAGCTGCGCGCCCGGCATCGAGGCCATGGTGATTTCCCACTCCGCCTTCGCCTCGTCCCAGCCCAGGCCGCCCATGCCGGCCAGCCCGATGTTGACCAGTTCCGGGCTGTTCCAGTAGGTGGCCATCAGCGCGTTTGCGTCGCCCGCGTTGAAGGCGTCGAGGAACGCCTGGTCGACGGCGTTGGCCGCGGCCACCATGGCCTCGGGGGTCGGCCCCTTGGGGGCGCAGGCCCCGACCAGCACGAGGGTGGTGAGGAGGGCGGTGGTGCGGGCGATTACGCGCATGGGCAGAGACTCCTTGAGGATGAAGACGAGGACGCGCGGTCGGCGCGTGGCTGGACTCGCTATGCCCGCCAGGCCTCCGGCACGTTCCGGATGGTCTGAAGGTATTCCGCGGTCGTCGGCCGTGCCAGCAGCAGGTTGGTGTCGGCGTCGCTCGGCAGGGCGTCGGGGCCGGGGACCTTCCGCCCGGTAGCGAGATTGACGGTGACGAAGCGCATGGTACCGAAGGCTCGCGCGGCCCGGTCACCCTCGTCCACGATCACGAACCGGGCACGAAAACCGTCCGGCTCCACGAGATAACCCCAGCTGGCAACCTCGAGAAACGCGCCGACGAAGACGGGGGCCACGAATTCCACCTGCAGTTCGCGGAGGACGTAGCCGATTTTCAGGATCCGGGCCCACTGACCGACGTCGCAGCGGAGCTGGTCCTGGAGCGCCTCGACGCGATGCCCCATCACGAGGCTCACGTACTCGCCGGAATTCAGGTGCCGGACGGATCCGCCTGGGGGAACTTGACCCGTTCCCGGGTCGTCAGCACCCGGTTCATGAAATCAGCCAGCCTGAGGTCGATCATTGCGGTGCTCCCCTGGTGCAGGCTCGCGGCCCGGCGGCGGGGTGCTCAGGGCCACCAGCCCCACCATCGGGCCGCTGCATACAGCAACCCAAGGGCATAGAGCGAACCGAAGATTTCCTTGTTCCACCGGGCGAGCCATGCCGGCAGGTAGATGTCGAAATTGGGCCGCCGGTCCTCCGTGAAGCGCGCCGCCATCGGGGTCAGGGGGCAGTGCATCCGGTTGACGACGAGGATGAGCACCTCCACCATCACCAGCCCCGCGAGGCCCCACGCCCAGTCGAACCGCCCGAGATGGGCGCTGACGGGCACGCCGACGATGGCGGCCACGAAGAACACCCAGACGACCGTGTGAACGGTCTTGATGATCGTCAGGGGAGTGGCCAAGGGCTAGCGCTCCACCCGCAATACGCAGGTCGACTCGCTTCCCCGGACGGTGATATCCGGGTACCACATGAGCGTCGCCACCGCCCCGCCGAACCCCGAGGTGAAGCGCGCCGTCTCGGACGTACATCCCGGCAGCCGCAACGTCGCCGTGTGATCTCCCTCCTCCACCCGAAACCCGCTCACCGTCCGGGCGCCCTGTCGCTCCAGGCGTCCCACCACCGAGTCGTCGATGACAACCTCGGCCCCGACGAGCTCGTCCGGGGCGTTGCCAAACTGGACCTGAAGCACGTACGACCGGTCGGGGACGCAACTCTTCCAGAGCACGACCAGCACCATCGCCGCTCCCACGGCAGCGACACGCCAGAGCAGACCACGCCGGTGATTCTCAAGCACCGCGATTCTCCCCTGCTACATTCGGAGGGAGTCCATCCCGAGGAGACGCCATGGACAAGGATACAGCATCCAGCCGCCGCGGTTGGCAAGTGGCGGCGGTGCTGGCGCTGCTGACGAGCGGGGTGATCGGGTGCGTGTCGTCCTCCGTGCCGGGATACCAGCTGCGGGCCGTGCCCAGGGGATTTCTCTTTACCGCGAACGTCACTCCCGGCACAACCCCCCTGCCGGATCGGGAGATGCTGAGCCACGGAGTCTGGTTGGGCGACATCGTGACGTTCGAACCGCAGAGCACCATCGACGTCACTCGGTATGCCGGGGCGGTGTCGATCGAGGAAGCGAGGGCCGTTCGGGACGCGCAGGCCAGCAAGTACGGCCATCCCGCCAGCATCGACTACGGGGAGGTGGAGACGGTCACCATCGACGGCCGGCCCGCCTTCGCCTGGATGGAAACACGGTACGATGAGCACGGCGCCGTCAGGTCGATGGAATACCAGGCGGTCATCCCCACCGATACCGTCAGCTACCTGGTGGCCTTCAGCACCAGCGCGGCCCCGCGACTCCACCCCGATTCGCTCACCCGGGTGGTCCAGAGCTGGGGGCCAGGGAGGACCGAGGTGCTCTGGGGGCCCATCAAGGTCGCGGTCGCCCTGCTGATTGGCCTGGCGGCCCTGCTCGTCTACAAGGCGCGAGGCTGACCGGTAGTCGTCAGGCGACCTCTGGGCCTTCCGTTCGGGCACGCATGGGATCAATCCGGGTATGAGGCGAGACGGATGTCCTGTTAAATTGCCCTCAGGCACAACGCGACACGGCTTCGTGTCACCACCATGATCCGCCGTGTCCACCGCCGGTGGCATTCATCACGCACGCACAATCGGAGCAAACCATGAAGGACAATTCATCCACGACCGCGGGCAAGTGCCCGGTCATGCACAGTGGCAGTCTGGCGACGACGGCTGGCGGCCAGTCCAACCGCGACTGGTGGCCCAGGCAGCTCAACCTCGCGATGCTCCACCAGAACCCGCCCGCGGGCGACCCCATGGGGACGGGCTTCAAGTACTCCGACGAGTTCAAGAAGCTCGACCTCGAGGCCCTGAAGCAGGACCTGTTCAAGCTGATGACCACGTCGCAGGACTGGTGGCCGGCCGACTACGGGCACTACGGGCCGCTCTTCATTCGCATGGCGTGGCACAGTGCCGGTACCTACCGCATCGGCGACGGCCGCGGCGGCGCCGGTTCAGGGACGCAGCGCTTTGCCCCCCTCAACAGCTGGCCCGACAACGGCAACCTCGACAAGGCACGCCGGCTGCTCTGGCCGATCAAGCAGAAGTATGGCAAGCAGATTTCCTGGGCCGACCTGATGGTCTTTGCCGGCAACTGCGCCATCGAGTCGATGGGGCTCAAGCCCTTCGGCTTCGGCGGCGGCCGCGAGGACGTCTGGGAGCCCGAGCAGGACATCTATTGGGGCGCCGAAGCGGAATGGCTGGGCGACAAGCGCTACGCCGGCGACCGCGAACTCGAGAACCCGCTGGCCGCGGTGCAGATGGGGCTCATCTATGTGAACCCGGAAGGCCCGAACGGGACTCCCGATCCGCTCGGGTCCGCCCGCGACATCCGCGAAACGTTCGCCCGGATGGCGATGGACGATGAGGAGACCGTGGCGCTGACCGCCGGCGGGCACACCTTCGGCAAGACCCACGGCGCGGGCGATCCGGCCCTGGTGGGACCCGAGCCGGAGGGGGCCAGCATCGAGGAGCAGGGGCTGGGCTGGAAGAACAGCTTCGGCACCGGCAAGGGCGATGACACGACCACCAGCGGCCTGGAAGGGGCGTGGACGCCGACGCCGACGCAGTGGGACAACAGCTATTTCGACACGCTCTTCGGCTATGAGTGGGAGCTGACGAAGAGCCCGGCCGGCGCGCACCAGTGGAAGCCGAAGGATCCCGCCGCGGCGACGACCGTGCCGGACGCGCACGACCCGTCGAAGCGGCATGCCCCGATGATGTCCACGGCCGACATGGCGATGCGGGAAGACCCGGTCTACCGGAAAATCTCCAAGCGCTTTCACGAGAACCCCGACCAGCTGGCGGACGCGTTCGCCCGGGCGTGGTACAAGCTCACGCACCGCGACATGGGGCCACGTTCCCGCTACCTCGGCGCGCTGGTGCCCAAGGAGGAGCTGATCTGGCAGGATCCCATCCCCGCGGTCGATCACCCGCTGATCGACGCCAAGGACATCGCGGCGCTCAAGGGCAAGATCCTCGCGTCGGGTCTGCCCATCTCGCAGCTCGTCGCGACCGCCTGGGGGTCGGCCTCCACCTTCCGCGGCTCCGACAAGCGCGGCGGGGCCAACGGCGCTCGTATCCGTCTGGCGCCGCAGAAGAAGTGGGACGTGAACGAGCCAGCCAAGCTGGCCCACGCCCTCGAGATCTACGAGACGATCCAGACGGAGTTCAACGGCGCGCAGAAGGGCGGGAAGCGGGTGTCCCTGGCCGACCTGATCGTGCTGGGCGGGTGCGCCGCCGTCGAGGCCGCCGCGAAGAAGGCCGGTGTCGAGGTGGCGGTGCCGTTCACGCCGGGACGCATGGATGCCTCGCAGGAGCAGACGGAGGTGGCCTCGTTCGACGTCCTCGAGCCCAAGGCCGACGGGTTCCGCAACTACCAGAAGGCTGCCTATGCCGTCACGGCTGAGGAGTTGCTGGTCGACAGGGCGCAGCTCCTGACCCTGACCGCCCCCGAAATGACGGTATTGGTCGGCGGCATGCGCGTCCTCAACGCGAATGTCGGGCAGTCGAAGCAGGGTGTCTTCACCGACCGTCCCGAGACGCTGACCAACGACTTCTTCGTGAACCTGCTCGACATGGGCACCACGTGGAAGGCGACCTCCGACACCAAGGACGCGTTCGAAGGTCGTGACCGGACGACGGGCAAGGTGAAGTGGACCGCCACGCGGGTGGACCTCGTCTTCGGGTCCAACTCGCAACTCCGGGCGCTGGCGGAGGTCTATGCCGCCGACGATGCGAAGGAGAAGTTCGTGCGGGACTTCGTGGCGGCGTGGACCAAGGTGATGGACCTGGATCGGTTCGACCTGGCCTGAGTCCGGCCAGGGGAAACTCCGTCACGCAAAGGGTGGCGTCTCAGCGAAAGCCGGGACGCCACCCTTCGACGTGCAGGGGAGGATTGGAGCCGGTTACTTGGCGTCCTCCGCAATGAACCGGTAGACCACCGCGCCGAGCACGCCGCCGATGATGGGGGCCACCCAGAAGAGCCAGAGCTGCGAGGTGGCCCACCCACCGACATACAGGGCGACACCGGTGCTGCGCGCGGGATTCACCGAGGCGTTGGTGACCGGCACGCTGAACAGGTGCACCAGGGTCAGGCCGAGCCCGATGGCAATCGGCGCGAAGCCCTGCGGGGCCCGCTTGTCCGTGGCGCCCATGATGATGAGGAGGAACATCATGGTCATGACCACTTCGGTGATGGCCGCTGCCATCAGGGAGTAGCCGCCCGGCGAGTGGGCACCGTAGCCGTTGGAGGCAAAGCCCGCGGAGACGTCGAAGCCGGCCTGGCCGCTCGCGATGAGATAGAGGACGCCGCCGGCCACCAGGCCACCCAGGACCTGTGCGACGATGTAGGGCAGCAACTCCTTGGCGGGGAAACGGCCACCGGCCCAGAGCCCGATGGACACGGCCGGATTGATATGACACCCGGAGATGTGCCCGATGGCGTAGGCCATCGTGAGCAACGTCAGGCCAAAGGCGAACGACACACCCAGCAGTCCGATGCCCACATCGGGAAAGGCCGCGGCCAGGACCGCGCTGCCGCATCCACCGAGTACCAGCCAGAATGTCCCGACAAACTCCGCGGCGTACTTCCGCATAAGCGGTCCCTTTCAGCAAGAAAATTGTGGCGTGATCAGGGGCAACGTCGGCGATAAGGTGCGGCGCGGCGGGCGCCTCCGCAAGTACTCTCCCGACTGGGATGGACCGCCGACCGTCTCACGCTTCCGTCACCTGGTAGGCCACCACTTGCTGCACTCCGGTATCCGGGTCCTCCTTCGCGAACAGGATCACGTCGGTGCCAATGAAGCCGAGCGGGAGCCCTGTGTCGGAGAGGGTGCCTTGGTACCGGCCCTCGGCGTCGAAGAGATCGACCAGCGCCACCTCGTCGTCGAAGGTGTATCGCTCCACCCACAGCCGGCCCTGCGGATCAAGGACCAGCGAGCGGATCTGCGGCAGCGACGGGGCGACGCCCTGTTTCTCCATGATCTCGCTGGCGGGAATGGTGCATGCGCCACCCCCGCCGAAGCGCACCGTCATCCCGTCGGGGTAGAGCCGCGCCACGTCGTCCACCGACGTCGGCTTGGGCGGAATCGGCCGGCGAATGCTCCGGACCAGGCTGTCGCCCTGGTAGATGTCCACCTGGTACGGTGTCTGGCGGGTGCTCGCCACCACCTGGCCGTTGCTGCTCCACTGCAGTCTCGGCGTAAAGACCGGGGGCTGGATGAAGCTCACGCAGGAGAACTGTACCATCGTGCCGTTGGGCGCCGATTGCGAAGTCAGGATGGTGGTGTCGGAGCCGACCACCACGAGGAGGCGCGTGGTGAATTCCGTGTCGGAGCGATCGCCCTGGGTGAAGATCAGGGTGTCGCCATAGGCGCGGGGCAGCTGGGCGCTCGCGCCCTGGAGGGAAAGCAGCGGCAGCAGGTCGCCGTTCGCGTCCCAGCGGACCAGCGCCTGCTTGCTCCCGTCATAGACGTTGGCCACCCCGGCCGGGGAGACGAAGAAGGAGATCGGGAACTGGAATTCTCCTGGCCCGCCCCCCGGGCGGCCGAGGAACCGGATGTGGTTGCCGGTGGGAGAGAAGACCTCGACCCGGGACTGCTGCCCGTCGAGGACGTAGATGTTGCCGGCCTGGTCGGTGCCGGTCGTGAAGGCGTTGGCGTTGGTGAAGCTGCCCGGGCCCTCGTCGGCCCCGCCGAGGCGGAAGCGTTCCGTCATGGCCCAGCCCAGGGGGTGGTCCGTGGCGGGCGCGACCGCCAGCGTGACGCCGGCGGAGTCGGTGATGGCCGTCGTGCCCTGGTCGTGGGCATTGTCGCCGCAGGCGGCGGCAAGGAGGAAGGCGAAGGTGGCGGTGGCACGGGCGGACGCAGGATTCACGGCTTGGCTCCGGAGGGGGGATTGCCCGGGTAGATGCCCGGGACGGCCGCATCGTTTCAGCTGAGGGGAGGCGGCGGAAAGAGATTGACATCGAGGTGAGGTCGAAGCTCGCGCACCACTCCGATCAATCAGTCGGCTTGCGGGACGCGGCGCGCTTGTCGGGGTGCGCGACCCGGCGGGTCCTGCCGGTTTCCCTCAGGAACAGCACATACGATCCCTCGATGGCCACCGCAAGTCCGACCAGGCCCAGCAGGCCAAGCAACCGCCAAGGTCGCTGCTGCCAGGTGTGCGAGAGGAGCGCGACCAGGGCCATGCTGCATGCCAGCACGCCGGCGAGCGCGATGAGCCGGCTGCTGCCAATCTCCCGAGCCGTCCTGAAGTTCGCAAGGTTGACCAGCGCAAAGATCATGAGAAAGCTCGCGCTGGCCATCGTCGAGATGCTGGCCAGGTCCACGCTGATCGCGAGCAGGAGGGCGGCGCCGGCCGTCAGGAGGAGGCCCACCGGCTGGTTCCACACCTTGTGCTCCAGCGCAACCGGGAGCTCGCCTTCGGTGGCTATTGAATAGCTGAGTCGCGCGGCGCCATAGAGGGTGGAGTTGATCGCCGAAAAGGTGGCCAGTACGGCCGTCAGTCCCACCAAAGTGAAGCCGAGCTGTCCGAGGGACGGCGTCGCCGCCTCGGCAAGGGCGAAGTCCTGCGCGGCGGCGATCCGATCGGCTGGCAGTGAGCCGACCACGACCATCGCAATCAGGACATAGAGCACGATGACGACCAGGACCGAGCCGTAGTAGGCCCGGGGCAGGGTGGTCCTGTAGTTGCGCACCGATGCCGCGGTGTTCGCGATCAGCTCGAATCCCTCATAGGCCACGAAGATGATCATGCCGGCGCTGGCCACCTGGACCAGGGGCTTCCAGGTAGCCGGTGCCAGGCGGGACGGGTCGATGCTGCCGAATCCGAACACCACCACGAGCACGAGGATGGCCAGCTTGAGCACGACGACCAGCGTCTCGCTCCGGGCCACGATCTTGGCGCTGAAGAGGTTGATCAGGGTGGGCGCCAGGATGCCGAGGGAGACGAGGAGCTTGCTGGCGAGGACGGTGTGCTGGCCCTGCGGCAAGAACGTGGCGGCATAGTTGCCGAACGCCACCGCATAGAGTGCCAGCGTGAGGACGTAGCCGATCCAGAGCAGGTTGTTCGCCGACCCCGTGCACCAGTTGATGCCAAACGCCTTGTCGATGAAGATGATGGTTCCCCCACTGCTGGGGAACGCCACCGAGAGTCGGGCATAGGAATAGGCCGTGAGCAGGGCGACCCCACCGCCGATCAGGAAGGCGAGCGGAGTGGCGCCGCCGGCCAGCACGGTGGCAAGCCCGAGCACCGCGAAAATGCCACCGCCCACCATGCCGCCGATGCCGATGGCCATGGCGCCGAGCAGGGAAACCCCTCCGCTGGAGCTGCTGTCACCTGGGGAAACGTTCACCGTCCCTCCCCACGGCGTACCAGGTCGATCATTGAACCGGCCGAATCATCGAGACATCCTCCGGCCGCAGCTCGTCACAGGCGTTGGGTTCGACCGTCCACATCGAGTTGGAGACGGTCCAGGCACCGTCGATCCTGACGAAGTCGAACACGTCGATACCGCAATGACTCGTCTCGCCATCGATCCAGAACTCGTACGGCGCCCACACCACCGCGATGCTGCCGCGCACCAGGACGGTCGGCGACCAGTACCGCTCGCGGTAGGTATGCCCGTCGTTCCGGGCGGGGTCGATCCAGTAGGCGTTGGGTTGTCCCACGATGTCCATCTCGCCGTTGCCCACGGCACGCGCCCGATACGTCATCCCATCGGCGGTCTGCAGCTTGGCCATCGCCTGGAGGTCGTTCGCGGAAATCGCGAGCATCATGGTGTCCATGGCCGCGAGCACCGCCGCCTCGTCATCCGATCGCGTGGCATCCGGCCCCGACGCCGCAGGCGGGGCAGCCTGATTGCACGCGGCCAGCACGGCCAGCACGGCCAGGGCGGCCAGCGTTCGGACAGGTCGATTCATGCGAGTCCCCTTGGGTGTCGTGGAGGTCGTGTGCGGCCGCACGCGCGCGCTTCGATCAATCGCCCGTCGTCGACGGCCAGGCAATCGCGAGCAGCGCCAGCAGGCCGGCTCCAAGGAGCACGGTGCGCGTGACCGCTTGTTCCGGATTGCCGAATCTGATGGAATCCACCGCGGAACGTGGCAGTGCAACGCGACAGGCGGTGCAGTCCAGCGCCTGGTGGTAGGGGATACCGGCGACGCTGTCGTCGGCGATGCTGACCCCATGCCAGCGATCGACGCGAGTGGGCTGCCACACTTGGACCTGCTGCCTCGACGGGATTGTACGCGGCTCCAGGCCCTCGGCAGGTTGCCGCCATGTGGTCCCGCAGGCTTGGACGAGGACGAGCGCTGCCATGCAAAGGTGGCGGCACGACCGCGCTCTCGTTTCAGCTTGTGGTGTTCTCAGGTTGGACCTCGGCGAGCAACGAGGTTGGCCGTGGCGGGCGATCTGGCTCGGGCTGCCCCAGCGTCGACGGCGATCGAGGGGGCGCCTTCGCTCCTCTCTGTGGCGCGAATCTCGGCATGACGGAAGTGACCGCCATGCCGAGTTGTTCCACAATGTCCCAGTTCCCGCAACCGGCGGCTGGCCGAAGCCTAGTACTTCGCCAGTCGTCCGAGAAGGCTGTCGAGGGATCGCTTCAACTTGTCGGCGGCGCCGTCGAGGGCCTCATCAACGGTAGCGGCTTGATGGCTGACCGCGACGGGCTGGTGGCCGGCAGGCCGGGCCTCCAGCAGGCAGCGCATGTCGGCCGGGCCACCCTTGGTGTCACCGTTGGTGTCGGAGAGGTGGACTTCCACGCGGGTGATATGCTGGCTCAGGTGCTCGAGGGCACCCTGCACGACGGCGTGGACCTGCGCCTCAAGCGCCTTGGTCCCGTCGATACTGGCGTCGGTGTTGAGTTGAATGAACATATGCTCCTCCACAAAGTGAACCTCCCACCACCTCTGGCGGCCGCGGGTGGCTTGGTTCTCTAATGTACCCGAAAGTGGAGTCTGCGGTCCGTCACGGATTCCCGTCGAGGAACCAGTCCTTCTCGCGATCTTTATTCTGCGGTACGCGGCAGGCGCTCGTCAGCTGCGTGCCCGGGTCAGGCGGCACGGTCACGCATCCTTGTTCTTTGCGTCCCAGGGCATCGGCTCCCAGAGCTCGATCTTGTTGCCGTCCGGATCCATGATCCACGCGAACTTGCCATTCTCGTGCGATTCGGGGCCCTGGACGATCTCCACACCGCCCGCCCGAAGCTGTTCCAGCAGCTCCCCGAGGTTGTCGACCCGGTAGTTGATCATGAAGGAGGACCGGCTCGGGCTGAACCACTGGCTGTCCTTCCCGGCCACATGCCACACGGTCAGGCCGTGGTCCTCGGCCGTGTCGTCCGGCCATCGAAGGACCGCGCCGCCAAAGTCTTCCAGCGGCATGCCCAAGTGCGTCTGATACCACGCGGCCAAGGCCGCGTGATCACCGGTGCTCTTGAAGAACACGCCACCGACACCCGTCACCTTGGCCATCATTGCGCTCCGTTGTATGTGATCGCCCGACGAAATGGCGCATCCGCTGCTTCGGGCCAGGGCTGGGAATCTGGATGGAGTTGCCCGCCGGGTCCCGGGCGTATGCACGCTCAGGCGCGCATGCGTGGCTCAGCGCCGTGGCTCGAGCGTTGGAGGCGGATCGACGGAGGGTCGGGAAAGCAGCTTCACCGCGTGCTGGGCGATCTCCTGCATCTGTCGCTTGCGCTCGCGCGCCCAGCGCGGCAACCGAATCAGGTTGGCACCGAACGCCGCCAGCGCCAGTCCGCCGAACATGCCGACGAGCACCAGCGCCTTCCCTGGCTTGCCGGCAGCAGTGATCACAGCACCCATCAGGACCGACATCCCGCCCATGGCGAGCCCCAGCACGTTGAGGGACATCGCGTCGCCCTTGAGTGTACTGAGGCGGAGCTGTTCGCCATGCTCGGTCGGCTCGACACAGATGTGCAGGTTGCCTTGCGACCATTCACGGAGCCCGCCGGAACTCGTCGCGCGGCCCTGCACCCCGAAGGTCGTCCGGAATTCGGCAATCAGCTGCTCCCACTCCCGATCCGTGGGCGCTCGCGGAAGCGCGACCACCCGCGAGACGCCGATCGGCAGCCCGAAGGATCGACGGACGGGCGCCAGCCGGCCGCGGGCGTCGAGACTCGCCGCGGCGTGCGCGACACGCGCAGGCGCGATGCCCGCCTCCTGACCGATGTGCTGGAGCTCGTCGAGGGTCAGGCCGCCGGATTCGGCTGGCAGCGGCCGATCGCGCGTGTCGCCCGTCGTCGCGAGGCTGAAGATCTCGCGTACCTCGTCGTCCCCGTATCGCCGTGTTGTCATCGTCATCGAGTATACGGCGACCGCTTCCCACGCGCTACCGTCCCATGGAGGCCTTCAAGGGGCAGCGACAATCGCGTTCGTGATCATCTGCAGATGGGCTGATCCACGGCCCCGTCTAGGGGAAACAGGTTCCCTGGTTCATGGGGTCCTGACTCGACGAGGCGACCGGCGCCACGCTCAGGGTGCCGACCGGGGTGCTCAGGAGGAAGTCGTCATAGAACCGAAAGCCACTCTTGTAGCCGCACAGGAGCGCCGGCCCCGGCGACACGTTGCGAATCGTCACCTGGATCATCGCCGACCGATGGATGGTGCAGGCGTCCTGGATGGCCGGGTCGTTGCAGTCAATCACGAGGAGCGTAGAGGGGTCTTCGGTCAGTTGAGGGTGACCCACCGCGACCCAGGCGCCATCGGCATAGAAATAGGCCTGCCACTGGTAGGGCATTTCGCCAAAGATGCTGTAGCCCGGCGGGATGGTGGGATTCACCGAGGCCTTGAACGTCGCCGGGTTGAGGGTCGGGTTCCCACCCCCATTGCCGCTCCCGCCTCCCTCGCTGCTCCCGACAGGGGAATCCTGGGAGCAGGCGAGCAGAAACACGGCCGAGAGCAACGCACGGTGCAGCCAGGATCGCCCGATCACGGCGGCCTCCAGTTCAGGACAGGATCAGGAAGAAGGATGGCCCCGCGTCCGAATGTCGGCAAGCGCCGCGGCTCCGCCCCCGGCGTCGTGGCTCTGACCGGCACGAACGGTGGATGCGGCGGACAAACGGGGGCACGCGGGCACCCGATTACCTTCCGAATATCACTTCGCCGGAGGCCCCCGCGGTCCCGACCACACCGGAGACCTCATGACCCTGCGCAACCAGGTGCAGCTGATCACGTATCCACACCGCCTGGGCGGCAACCTGGCCGCCCTCGGCGACATTCTCGAGGCGCATCTCGCCACGGCCGTGGGAGGGGTCCATATCCTCCCCCTCTACCCCTCCAACGCCGACGGTGGCTTCTCCCCGCTCACGCACAAGGAAGTGGACCCCGCGTTCGGCACCTGGGAGGACGTCGAGCGCATCGCCGCCAGGTTTGACCTCTGCCTCGACCTCACCGTCAACCACATCTCCGACCAGTCCGCCGAGTTCCAGGACTTCCTGGCCAAGGGCATGCAGTCCGAGTACGCCGACCTCTTCGTCCACGTGGACCAGCTCGGCGAGATCACCCCGGACGACCTGGCCAAGATTCACATCCGGAAGGAGAAGGAGCCGTTCCGCGAGATCGTGCTGCCCGACGGCACGACGCACCGGGTCTGGACCACCTTCACCGAGCGGCAGATCGACCTGAACTACGAGTCACCCCGCACGTATGCGCTGATGGAGGACTACATCGCGTTCCTCACGGCGCGCGGCGCGAAGCTCTTCCGGCTCGATGCCTTCGGCTATACCACCAAGCGCATCGGCACCAGCTGCTTCCTGGTGGAGCCGGACGTCTACGAAATCCTCCAGTGGGTGCATCGCGCGGCGCTGGCGCACGGGGCCGATACGCTCCCGGAGGTGCACGACCATCCCAGCTTCCAGTATGCCATCGCCCTGCACGGGATGCGCCCCTACGGCTTCGCCCTGCCGCCGCTGGTCCTGCACGCCCTCCTCGACGGCGACAGCCGGTACCTGAAGCCCTGGCTCCGCATGTGTCCCCGCAACCAGGTGACGGTGCTCGATACCCACGACGGCATCTGCATTCCCGACGTGGACGGCATCCTGCCGGCTGACAAGACCCAGCACCTCATCGACAACGTGTCCCAGCGCTCCGCGGACCCGATCCTCCGCCGTTCGGCGGCCAACGTCTACAGCGTGGGGGCCATCTACCAGCTGACCTGCACCTTCTTCGACGCCCTGAAGCAAAACGAGGACGCCAACGTGGCCGCGCGCGCCATCCAGCTCTTCGCGCCGGGGATTCCGCAGGTGTACTACGTCGGCTGGCTGGGCGGGACCAACGAGGTGGAGCGGGCGGAGGAGACGGGGGATCCACGGGAGATCAACCGGCACACCTACACGCGGGAGCAGGTGGAGGCGGCGTTGCGCACCCCGATGGTGAAGAGGATCCAGCGCCTGATGGAGTTCCGGAGTACACACCCGGCCTTCCAGGGGACCTTCCACCTGCACTCCTCGAGCGATACCACGGTGGCGATGCAGTGGCGGCACGGCGAGCACCATGCCCTGCTGTTCGTGGACCTGCTGTTCAAGAAGGCCACGATTCGCTACAGCGACGTCCGCTCCAAGCGGGCACTGACGATCCGGGCCTGATGCGGGTCCTGGCGACGGATCTCGACGGCACCTTCCTCGGCGGCTCGGACGCGGCCCGGGACGCCCTGACACGCTACTTCCGCGACGACCCGGCGCGGACGCTCCTGTTCGTGACCGGACGGTCGAGCCGCAGCGTGACGGCGCTGGTGACGGACGGCGTCCTCCCGCGGCCCGACGCCATGATCTGCGATGTCGGCTCCTACATCGCCCACGCCGACGGGTCGCCCTACGAGGGGCCGCTGCTCGAGGACATCCGGCAGCGGTGGGGAGGGCGCAGCGCCGCGGTGCGCGCCGCCTTCGCGGACATGCCGGGGCTTCGCCTGCAGGAGTACTTCGGCCCCAACCGCGTGTCGTACTATTACGACTCGCCGGCGGTCCTGGCGCCGGCCCTCGCGCGGGCCGAGGCGCTGGGGTGCACCGGGCTCGTCTCCGACGGCCGGTTCTTCGACGTGCTGCCTAGGGGGGTCGACAAGGGGAGCACCCTCCGGCGGCTGATGAAGGAATGGGGGGTCCCGGAGGACGCGGTGCTGGTGGCCGGCGACACCCTGAACGATCTCGCGATGATCACCTGCGGACTCCCCGCGGTGGTCGTCGGCAACGCTGAACCCGGCCTCCTGGCCCGACTCCCGGCCAGCGACCGGATCTACCGTGCCACGGGCCACGGCGCCGAGGGAATCCTCGAGGCGCTGGCCCACCACGGCGTGGAGGTGCCCCATGTCTGAACTCGTCGTCGTCTACCACCGCCAGCCGTTCGAGCGCGCCGTCGTGGACGGCAAGGAGGTGCTCCGGAGCCACCGAAGCCCGAACGGGATCGTGCCGACGCTGCGCGGGTTCTTCCAGTACTTTGACCGGGGCACGTGGGTGGCGTGGACCACCGTGGAGGCGGCCCGCGCGGGCACCGTGCTGGCGCGCGAGCCGGTGGAATTTGCCGGCGAGCGGTACGACGTCGCCCAGCTCGGGCTCACCCGGGAGCAGGTGAACTCGTTCTACAAGGTCACCTCCAAGGCCGCGCTCTGGCCCATCCTCCACAGCTTCGTCGACAAGTTCGACTACGACGCGGCGGACTGGGCCACCTTCCGCGAGGTCAACCGCCTCTTTGCCAACGCCACGTGCGAGGTGGCGAGCGAGGGCGCGGTGGTCTGGGTGCACGACTACAACCTCTGGCTGGTGCCCAAGCTCATCCGCGAGCAGCGTCCCGACCTGACGATCTGCTTCTTCCATCACACCCCCTTTCCCTCCTCCGACATCTTCGGCGTGCTGCCGTGGCGGACCGAGATCGCGGCCAGCCTGCTCAACTGTGACCGCGTCGGGTTCCACATCCCGCGCTACGCCGAGAACTTCGCCGCGGTGGCGCGCGCCTTCGGGGGGGCCACCACGGCCGGCCGCCAGCCGGTCCATGAACGCCTTCGTCCCGAGGGGTGGGCGCTCCAGGAGAGCACCGTGGTGGGCGAACTCCTGTGGCATGGCCGGCGGGTGTGGGTGGATGTCGTGCCGCTCGGCGTGGCGGTCCCGAAGATCGTGGAGACGATCCGGACCCCCGCGGCGCAGGCGCGGACCCGGGCCATCCGCGAGCAGTCCGGCGTGGACACCATCCTGTTCGCTGTGAGTCGCGTCGACTACACCAAGGGCACGGTGGAGCTGCTCGACGCCTATCGGCGCCTCCTGGAGCGCCGGCCGAAGCTGGCGGGGACCGTGAGGCTCTTCCTGGTGTGTGTCCCGCCGGCGCCCGGCATGCAGGTGTACGATGAGATCCAGGCGGAGATCGAGCAGCGGGTAGGCGCCATCAACGGCCGGTATTCCACGCTCGACTGGATCCCGGTGGTCCTCTTTGCGCAGCCGATGGACTTCGAGGAGCTGATGAGCTGGTACCGGGCCGCGCACATCTGCTGGATCACGCCGCTCCGCGACGGGCTCAATCTGGTGGCCAAGGAGTTCATCGCGGCCAAGGAGGGCAGGGAAGGGAAGCTGATCCTCTCCGAGTTCACCGGGGCGGCGGTGGAGCTCGGTGATTCGATCCTGGTGCATCCCTATTCCGCACGCTCGATGGATGCCGCCATCGACGAGGCGCTGGACATGTCCCGGGAGGAGGAGGTCGACCGGATGGGACGGCTCTGGGAGGCGACCCGCGCGCACGACCTCAGCTGGTGGACCGAGACGATGCTCGAGCGGTTCGGGGTGGAGCACTAGGCGCGCCACCCCGTTCCTAGAGGAACAGCGCGAGGCTGCCCGCCACCCCCAGCACCACGAGCGCCGACCAGAACCGGTAGTCCCGGAGCAGCCCCGTGCCCGGCTCCACGCGCGAGAGCGCCGGGGTCCACAGGGTGATCGGGTCGGGCACCGAGCGCGTGCGGGCGGCGCGCGAGGCCACGACCAGGGTCGCCAGGCTCACCACGAAGAGCACGAACGCGTTGACCGTGAAGTGCAGCGGCCACCACCCCGCCTTGGATCCCACGAAGAGCGCCAGCCCGCACACATGGCCCACCAGCAGGGCCCAGAACCCGGCCGTCCGCTGCGCGCCGCGCCAGAACACCCCGCCAAGGTAGATGGCCGCCACGGGCGGCACCGCGTAGGCGAAGACTTCCTGCAGGTAGGCGAAGATGCCCGGGAAGTGCTCGATCAGCGGCGCCCAGGCGATCGCCAGCGCCATGAAGCCGAGGGTGGTCAGGCGCGCGATCCAGAGCAGGCGCCGTTGGGGAACCTCCTTCTTGTCGAGCGCGGCGATGTCGTACACCGCGATCGCGGAGCTCGCGTTCAGGGTGCTGTCGATGGTGGACATGATGGCGGCCATGATGGCGGCGATCATGAGGCCGCGGGCGCCGACGGGGAGGAAGTCGCGCACGAGGACCGGGAAGACCTCGTCGGGGCGGTCGAGCCCAGGCATCAGGCCGAGCGCCATGGCGCCGGGAAGCACCATGATGAACAGCGGCAGGAGCTTGAGGCCCGCGGCGAGCACGGCGCCCCAGCGCGCGTGATCCACGTTCTTGGCGGCCAGGAACCGCTGCGAGATGTACTGGTTGGTGGTCCAGTAGTACAGCCCAAGAATCGGCAGGCCGAGCAGCAGGCCGGGCCAGGGCAGCTCGGGATCGCTCGCCGGGCGGATCATGTGGAGGTGCCCGGCGGGCACCGCGGCCGTCACGGCGGCCCAGCTGAAGTTGAACTCCGCGAAGGTCAACACCGTGAGGGTGATCGAGCCGAGGATGAGGACGAGCGCCTGCAGTGCGTCGGTGAGCATCACCGCCTTGAGCCCGCCGGCGGCGGTGTAGAGGCCGACAAACACCCCGAGGCCGATCAGCGTCGGCCAGAGGGGAAGGCCCGGGATGAACACCGTGAGCACCAGGGCCCCGGCGTAGAGGGACCCGGCGGTGTCCACCACCAGCGACAGGACGATCATCAGTCCGGCGACGTAGAGACGGGCGCGCCGGTCGAAGCGCCGCTCGACGTAGTCGGGGATCGTCAGGATGCGCCCGCGCAGGTAGATCGGGATGAGGAAGACGGCGGCGAAGAGGAGGGCGAGCGCCGCCATCCACTCGTAGCTGGCCACCGCCAGGCCGGTGGCGTAGGCGGCGCCGGCGAGGCCGATGAGGGTGGTACTCGAGACGTTGGAGGCGAAGAGCGAGGTGCCGACCACCCCGAACCCGAGGCTGCGGCCACCGAGGAAGAGCGATTCGGCATCCTGGGTTCCGGTGCTGACACGGACCCCGATCCAGGCGACGACGGCGAGATAGAGGACCGGAATGACCAGGTCCCAATGCATCAGCGCTCCTTGCTTGCGGAATAACCAAGATAACGCGGTTCAGTCGGGGGCTGGTTCGGCTGGGCAGTGGAGAGCCGCACCTCGTCGAACTCACCAAGGGTGATGAGCGCCGGCAGGCGAAGCTCCCCGAGCCGCCCGGTGGCGTCGTAGCTCTTGAGGGTGCCAGTGGACGTGAACTCGATCGGTCCCCACATGTAGCCGTACAGCCCGGCGCCGAACTTTGCGAGCGTGCTGTCCAGTGCCGGCCCGGCTCAGGTACAGGGGATGGCAGGCGCCCACCGCCGCCCTGGCGGGTCCCGGGACTATCGCCGCAGGAACATCGACCGCAGCGCCCCCTGCCCGGCGGCGTCGATCCCGAGCCCCTTCGCGAAATAGTCCTCGATGGTGCCGTACTCCTTCTCCATCTCGTCGAAGGACGCCTGCAGGTATTCCGGCTTGACGCCGAAGATGGCGACGGCGATGTCGCGATCGCCCCCGGCCGCGACGAAACTCTCGATGGCGTGCTGGAACTGCGGGATGGTGTAGTCGTTGGTGCGGAGGAAGTCCGCCATCACCGTGTCGCGGGGCACGCCGAGCAGGGAGAGGAGCGCAGCGGCGGCCCACCCCGTCCGGTCCTTTCCCGTGGTGCAGTGGAAGACCGCCGGCAGCGCCGGCTGCTCGGCAAGGGCGAGAAACAAGGTGCGATACGATGCCTTGGCGCTCGGGAGCGAGATGAATTCCCGGTACCCCTCCATGAACAACGCCTCGATCCGGCCCCCGCCGAGCGCGGCGTTCGCCTTCGTCGGCTGGTGCAGCAGCGCCTCCAGTTCGGCAGGGGCCGCGGTCTTCGCGTCGGCGAGGACGTTCAGGAGGTGGTAGGTCACGCCGGGCGGCATCTCGTCCGGCGCCGCCTTGGCCTCCGACGTGGTGCGGAGGTCGAAGTCGTTCCGGAGTCCAAGGCGTCCAAGCCGCTTCAGGTCCTCGGCGTTCATGGGGTTGAAGGTGTCGGACCGGTAGGCGAGGCCCCGGGCGACGGTGGCGCCGCTCGCCGTGGTGTACCCTCCAACGTCGCGCAGGTTTGGCACCGTCGGGATACCGAGGGCCTGACCCATGCTCTGTCCGGGCGCAAGCACCGGGATCGAGGTCTGGGCGGCGGTGGGTGACGTGGCCATGC
>JAWKQM010000019.1 GCA_041390145.1 Gemmatimonadales bacterium
GGCGGGAATCACGACCTGTTCGAGGGGGGCGTCGGAGGCGGGGCCTCCACAGGCGGCGAGGAGGAGCAGGCCTCCGGCGAGCAGGCGCTTCATGGAGTGGGGGCGCGCCGGAAGTCGAGGTACTGCTGCAGGAGGACCGTGGCGGCGAGCGCGTCGACATCCGATTTCCGCCCCCGGGTGCTTCCCCCCATTTCCCGCACCGCGTCGAGCGCGATGGCGGTCGTGAACCGCTCGTCCGCCAACTCCACCGGCAGTCCGGTGCGCCGGCCGACATGGTCGGCGAGCGCGCGTGCCGCCTCGCTGGAGGGGGTTTCGGCGCCTTCGAGTGAAATGGGGAGTCCGACGACGATGCCGACCACCGGCTCGGCGTCGAGGAGCGCGAGCAGTTGCGGCATCGGGAAGCGCTTGCCGGCCCGGCGCGTCAGGGTGGTGAGGGGCGAGGCGAGGATCTGGCCCTCGTCGGAACGCGCCACGCCGAATCGAATCTCGCCCCAGTCCAGCGCCAGGATGCGACCCACGCGGGGAATGATGATCCGCGCCCCTACTGCGCCATCGTGGCGAAGAACTCCTTGTTGGTCTTGGTGCGCTTCATCCGTTCCAGCAGGAATTCGAGCGCCTCGACCGGCGGCATGTCGGCCAGGAAGTTCCGCAGCAGGTACACCCGGTTGAGCTCGTCCTTGTCCATCAGGAGCTCTTCCTTGCGGGTGGAGGTCTTCTGGATGTCGATGGCGGGGTAGATCCGGCGGTCGGCCAGGCGCCGGTCGAGGACCAGTTCCATGTTGCCGGTGCCCTTGAACTCTTCGAAGATGACTTCATCCATCCGGCTGCCGGTGTCCACCAGCGCCGTGGCGATGATCGTCAGCGACCCGCCGCCGTCGATGTTGCGCGCCGCGCCGAAGAACCGCTTCGGCTTCTGGAGCGCGTTGGCGTCCACGCCGCCCGAGAGAATCTTACCCGAATGCGGCACCACCACGTTGTGCGCCCGCGCCAGGCGGGTAATGGAGTCGAGGAGGATCACCACGTCGCGCCCATGCTCCACCAGCCGCTTCGACTTCTCGATGACCATGTCCGCCACCTGCACGTGCCGGTCGGCGGGCTCGTCGAAGGTGGAGGAGATGACCTCCGCCTTCACGTTCTCCTCCATGTCCGTCACTTCCTCGGGCCGCTCGTCGATGAGCAGCACGATCAGGACGATTTCGGGATGGTTCTCGCTGATGGCGTTGGCGAGCTTCTGGAGGAGGATGGTCTTGCCGGCCTTCGGCGGGGCCACGATCAGGCCGCGCTGGCCCTTGCCGATCGGGGAGAGGAGGTCGACCACCCGCATCGCGAGGTCGCCGGTGCTCTGCTCCAGCCGGATCCGGCTGTCGGGATACCGCGGCCGCAGGTTGTCGAAGGCGATCCGGTGCTTGGTCTTTTCCGGCTCCTCAAAGTTGACGCTCTCCACCTTCAGGAGCGCCAGGTAGCGTTCCCCCTCCTTCGGCGGCCGCACCTGGCCCATCACCGTGTCGCCGGTGCGGAGGTCGAAGCGCTTGATCTGGCTGGGGGAGACGTAGATGTCGTCGGGGCCGTAGAGATAGTTCCAGTCCTGGCTCCGCAGGAAGCCGTACCCCTCGGGCAGAATCTCGAGCACGCCCTCGCCCCGGATGACGGTGTCCGAGTCAAGCAGCGACTGCTCGATGCGGAAGATGAGGTCCTGTTTCCGGAGCCCCGAATAATTGGTGAGGTTGAGCTGCTCGGCGAGAGTCTGCAGCTCGGCGACGGACTTCTGTTTTAGCTCGGCGATATCCACGGATGTGGCTCCGAAACGGGGCGGCCAGCCCGACAAGGGCCGGTGGCAGGGAGGTGCGGGATGGAGATATCCAGTGCGGTGATCGGGTATTGACCGTCTATGGGGAGTGCCCCGCAAGGGCGGGGGCGACGTACTCGTGTCTCTGGGGAGATTGACTACAGATGCTTAGAGGTATCACCAAGCTACGGCTTCGCCAGAGATCCGTCAAGGAGCACGCCAAAGTTGGATTCGGGCTTGCCCGGGGTGCCGGCAACTCACACCTTCGGCCCCGCTGCCCCGCTGCCCCGCTGTCCCGCTGCCCCGCTGCCCCCCTGCCCAGCCTCCCAAAGCACTTTGGGACTATTGCGTAATTCCCACAATACCATATCTTTAGCGAGGTTCCACCTGACGGTAAGCCGTCCGCCAACGGCTTCTGGGGAGGCTTTGCTATGCCGGCACAGACGCTCCGTACCACCCTGGCCCGCGATGCCCGCGAGCCGGTCCTTCTCGACCTCCCGACCCTGACATACGCTGGACAGACCCTCACCGTCCGCCTCGTGCTGCGGCTCGACGAGCATCGCATCTGGCGCGGGAAGCTCCAGTTCCAGGCGGCCGATGTCGACGTGCCCCGCGAGACGTTCGAGATCTTCTGCGGTGCCCGGGAGCAGGATCTCTGGGAGTCGGTGCGGTCGCTCCGCGAGCATCACTTCCGCGACCTCTACCGTTCGCTCGAATAGCATGAGCGATACCGAAACAATCAATCGGCTTCGGCACGACCTGGCCAATCCCCTCTCCGCCCTGCTGGCGGAGGCGCAGCTGCTCCTCCTTAACGAATCCAAGCTCGACCCCGAGACGCTCACCAGCATTCGAGAAATCGAGGCGCTGGCCATCCGGATGCGGACCCTGCTCAGGGAGCGTTAGCGAATGTGTCGCCGTCCCGTCACCCGTCGGCCCCGTGCCGCGGTGCCGGTACGCCTCTCTCCCCGCGCTTGGTCGACACCGCGCTCGATCTGGCCTGGCCGCCGCCGCCCCCGGGGCCGGTCCAACATCCCCACCCGCTGAGCCGGACCCCCACCGTACCATTCTGCCTCCCACGCGCCTAGGTTACAGATTCCCTCTACCCCCCAACTCTCCGTCACGAGCGTTCGATGCGCATTCCAGTCCTCCTCCTCGCCACGTTGACCGCCGCCGGCCCGCTTGCCGCCCAGCTCCCTGAGCGCGCGGTCCGCCGGACCATCCCGATCACCAACGCCTTCCAGCGCGGGCTTCAGGCCGGCACACGCGACTCCACCGGCCGGCCCGGCGCCAACTACTGGCAGCTCCGGACCGACTACTCGATCGACACCCGCCTCGATCCCGTCACCGGCATCGTGTCCGGCCGGGAGACGGTGACCATCACGAATCCGAGCGACTCGGCGCTGACGATGCTCGCCATCCGTCTCGACCAGAACATGTTCACCCCGAAGGCGCCCCGGTCCCGGCCCGCGGCCGCGACCACCTCCGGGATGACGATCACCCGGATGAAGGCCAACGGGCGCGATATCAACGTGGACAGCCTGTCGCCTCTCTGGAACGAGACCACGCTGGTGCGGGTGCGACTCGAGACGCCGATCGCCGCCGGTGGGACCGGCACCCTGGAGGTGAGCTGGGCGTTCAAGGTGCCCGTCATCCCCGAGGGCACCCGGGGCGACCGGATGGGCGCCTGGGGCAACAAGCTCTTCCAGCAGGCCCAGTGGTACCCGCGTGTGGCCAACTACGACGACCTCCGCGGCTGGGACCGTGACCCGTATATGGGCGGTTCGGAGTTCTACAACAACTTCGGCAAGTTCGACGTCCGGATCGACGTTCCTGCCGGCTGGCTGGTCGGCGCCACTGGGCAGCTGGTCAACTCAGGCGACGTGCTCACCCCGATGGTCCTCGAGCGGCTGGGTCGCGCGACGGAAAGCGACAGCCAGATCGTGATCGTCGGTCCCGACGAGCGGGCGGCGGGCACCAGCACCGTGGCCGGCTCCCGGCTGGTCTGGCACTTCGTCGCCGACAGCGTGGCCGACTTCGCCTGGGCCGCTTCCAACGAATACGTCTGGGACGCCACCCGCGCGACGATTCCCGGTCGCGGACCGATCCCGATCTACCTCCTCTACCTCCCGGAGAACGGCCGGTACAAGCAGACCGGCGCCATGGCGCGGCACGCCCTCGAGTTCTACTCGAATCTGTGGATGCCGTACGCCTGGCCGGTCTTCACCCAGGTGGACGGGCCCGAGGGCGGCATGGAGTACCCGATGCTCACGATGAGCGGCCCGGGCTTCGGCGTGACCGACCACGAAATCGGGCACCAGTGGTGGCCGATGATGGTGGGCGTCAACGAGACCTGGTACGGGTGGATGGACGAGGGGTTCAACAGCTACATGAACATCCTCTCGGGCGCCGCCTACCAGATGAAGCCCGCCGAGTTGAACGGCGTCGGCCAGCGCTACGGCCGCATCTCGGGCAACGAGTCGGAAACCAACATGATGACCGACGCCAACTACGACGGACCAATGTACAGCTTCACCACGTATGGCAAGGCGCCGATGATGCTCTCGATGCTGGGCGGCATCGTGGGTGACTCGAACGTCACCCGCGCCATGTCCAACTATGCGAAGACCTGGCGGTTCAAGCACCCCTCGCCGTGGGACTTCATGTTCGCCATGAACCGCGAGTTCCAGATGGATCTCGGCTGGTTCTGGTACTACTGGCTCTTCACCACCGAGTCGTCCGACGGCTCGATTGCCTCCGTCACCAACTCCGGCGGCAAGACCTACGTGACCGTCAAGCAGGCCGGCGAGATGCCGGCGCCGGTCATCCTGCAGGTGGAGTTCGCGGCCGACGGTCCTGCCATCAAGCCGATGGCGAACGCCGTCGTCACCGGGAACACCGCCCTCGTCACCTATCCGGTGGACGTCTGGTTCAGTGGCAGCCGCTCCTTCGTGGCCGAGCTCAATTTCGGCGGCCGGAAGATCGAGCGGGTCACCTACGACCCGGAGCGGCGGTTCCCCGACAACAATCCGGCCGACAATACCTGGCCGGCGGAAGCGGCCCAGGCACCGACGACGGCGCCCACCTCGCCGCACTGAGTAGCATCCTGATGTCGCCGGCTCGACACTTTGCCAGCGACAATTCCGCCAGCATCCATCCGGAGGTGCTGGCGGCCATTGCGGCGGCCAACGAGGGGCATGCGTTGGCCTACGGCGCCGACCGCTGGACCGCGGCGGCGCTTGATTTGTTCCGGAAGGAGTTCGGCGACACGTCATCGACCGAACTGGTGTACGGCGGGACCGGGGCCAACGTCGTCGGCCTCGGCGCGCTGCTCCATCCGTGGGACGGCGTGCTCTGCGCCGCCACCGCGCATATCAACGTGGACGAATGCGGCGCGCCGGAGCGATTCCTCGGGTCCAAGCTCCTCCCGCTCCCGACAGCTGACGGGAAGCTCCGCCCGGAGCAGGTCAGGGCCGCCGCGTCGGCGGCCAGCATCGATCACGCCGCCCACCATGTCCGGCCCCGCGTCATCTCCATCAGCCAGTCCACCGAATACGGCACCCTCTACACCGCCGACGAAATCCATGCGCTCTCGGCGGTGGCCAGGGAGCACCACCTCCTCCTGCACATGGACGGGGCGCGCCTGGGCAACGCGGCGGCGGCGCTCGACCTCCCGCTCCGCGCCCTGACCGCCGATGTCGGGGTGGACGTCCTCTCCTTCGGCGGCACCAAGAACGGCGCCATGGCGGCGGAGGCGGTCGTCTTTTTCGATTCGGCGAGGGACGAGGCGGTCCGTTTCGGCCGCAAGCAGGCGATGCAGCTTCCCTCGAAGATGCGCTTCATCGCCGCGCAGTTCGCCGCCCTCCTGACCGACGGGCTCTGGCTGCGAAACGCCCGGCACGCCAACCGCATGGCCCGGCGTCTCGCCGAGGGGGCCGCCACGGTGCCGGGGGTCACGATCACGCAGCCGGTGGACGCGAACGCCGTCTTCGCCCGCTTGCCGAGGGGGAGGATCGCCGCGCTGCAGGCCCGGCGCTTCTTCTATGTGTGGGACGAGGGGGCGGGGGAGGTGCGGTGGATGTGTTCCTTTGATACCACCGAGGATGACGTCGACGCATTCATTGCGGAGCTGCGCGACACCCTCGCCTGAGTGCGGGCCGAAAGGCCCGTTCCATCTGATTTCAACATTCCTTCATACTCTGCGGCGCACGTTGCAGCATTCCCTCCATGAGGAGCTGCGCCTGTGCGCGCCATCGTGACACCGCTCGACGGATCCCGGCTCGCGGAGGAGTCGCTGCGGGCGGCCTGTGCCACGGCGCGTCGCGTCGGCGCGGTCCTGCACATGGTGCTTGTCCACCATCCCATCGCCCCCAACGCCGACTCCGCGGCGATGGCCACCGCCATCGACGAGATCGACCGCCTGGCCCGGGAGGGGGAAGAGCAGTACCTGGCGCAGGTGGCGGAGCGGATGCGGCTCGAGTACGGCATCCACGTCGAAACGAAGATCCTGGACGGCCCGGTCGCCGAGACACTCGGCGCATATGTGACGCGGCTTGGGGCCGGGCTGGTGGTGATGACCACGCATGGTCGGGGGGCGGTGAGCCGATTCTGGCTGGGGAGTGTGGCTGACCACCTGCTGCGGCATCTCGACGTGCCGCTGCTCCTCCTCCGGCACAAGGAGGAGCCGGTACATGACAGCCGCATGGCCTTCCGGAGGATGCTGATCGCGCTCGACGGGTCGGAACGGGCCGAGGCGGTCCTTGAGCCGGCGCTGGCGCTCTGTCCCCCGCCGACCGCCGAGATCGCGCTGCTGCGGGTGGTGGCGCCGGAGGCCAATGGGGCTGCGCAGGGCCGCGGCGCGGCGGCGGTCTATCTTGACGAAGTGGCCGACCGGCTGGAGCGCCGGGGGTGCCGGGTGAGCACCACGGTGGTGGTCTCGGACTCGCCGGCGCAGGCCATCCTCGACCAGGCGAGGCCGGAGGCCACCGACTGCGTGGCGATCGCGACGCGAGGGGCCCTGGGGGTCAAGCGGTTGATGCTGGGGAGCGTCACCGACAAGGTGGTGCGCGGGTCGGAAGTGCCGGTGCTGGCGCTTCATCCCCCCTTGGGGGAGGGCTGATCAGGGGCTTTCCGCTTCCGGGGCCACCGGCGCACCGGATGGACCAGTGCCCTGGGATGCGGATGCTCGGCCTCCCTGCTCCGCGGGATCCGGGGGCCAGCCAGGGGAATTCTGCAGGAGCTCGGGGGTCGAGGTGGGGGCGGGTATTCATGACTTGGAATCTGGAAGGGATGGTAAAGGGAGGTGATGACCCCGTGAAGCCCCGTTCACGACCAGTTCGGTCTGGGGACCAGTGCGGGGGTAGGTTGAGGGTGACTCTGCTTGGGGAGGTCATGATGCGGGTCAGTGAGCTGATGCAGTCGAACCTGGTGACGATCCCCAGCGATAGCCTGGTCTCGGAGGCCATCCTCTCCCTGGCAGACTCCCATGTGACGGGGTTGCCGGTGGTCGATGCCACCATGCACCTGGTGGGGGTGTTCTCCGCAGCGACATCCTGACGGCGCTGGCGGAGCGGGGTCAAGGACGTCGAGCCGGGGTGCTCTTTGAGGATGCTCGTGCGCGACCTGATGACGCCCGAAGCCGATGACCATCGAGCCCGCAGGCGGAGGTCAAGCAGGCGGCGCAGCAGATGTACGCAAACGTGCACCGACTTTTCGTCGAGAAGGACGGCGAGCTGCTCGCGGGGTCATCTCGCAGAGCGACGTATGGTTCGCGCGGTGGCCAACGCGCGGGTCTGACCCCGGAGAGTCTGCCTGAAGTGCACAAGCCCCGTTCTCCGAGAGGAGGGGCGGGGTGTTGTGTTTTCGTCCAGCAGGTGGCCCCCAGCGGACTGTGAGTGATGCCTCAACAGATCCTTCGACGCCATGGTTCGCGGCTCGCCAAGGCGCCCCGAGCTTCCGTTTTGGCGATCTCCACAAGCACTTGTGATGGATAGGTTTATGGTGTTCACGATGTGGGTTCGAGGCGAGGAACTACTTGCCCGATGGCTTGGCTGGCCGCTTTCCTACCTCGTTGCCAAAGGACGCATCTTTGTCTGAGATCGCACTCCCTCGGCTCACTCTGTGGCTCTTCAATTTGACGCCCACAGAGGCGGCAGATCTGGTCCTGGCGGTGGAATCTGCTCGCCGCGCTCTGGACCGTGCAGCGCCGTCCTCCCCGGGGAGTTGCTCAGGCCGTTGAGTGAGGCGCCGTCGACAACGGCGTTCGCAATGACGCCCGGCTGGAGCGCCTCGCCACCGCCGTGGATCGGGTCGCTTCGCTTTGGTGTCTTCCGGCCTGCCTGGTCGGGGCCGCGTCGCTGGAGCGCCAGATCCGCCGCGCCAACGCCGGATGCGGCGGTCGTGCGGGCTCGGAGTCAGGCCTGTCTCCGGCTGTTGGCGCACGCGTGGATCGAGCTCGACGGCCGGAGTTGTTGGTGATGAAATGGCGAGTGCGGCGCTACACCCCCTCCGCGACTTCTCTGCGCTCGCGGGTTGAGTTGCAACGACGCTTCCTGGCCGCAGGCCACGCTTGCTCCCTCACTACCTGGTGACACATGGCTGACTGACCTCGTGGATCAATGACGCCCCTTCCGACGCCCGCGCCCGCGGTCGTCTTCTACAGTGGAGGAGGGCGCCGTCCTGCTCTCCACTGAGCAGGAGATCCGCTGGTCTCAACGGGGTGGGTGCGCATCTGGGCGCTTCTTCCCCTGCGCACGATTCGCTCGAAGGCCTCTGCGCGGCGCTCGCGAAGGACTTCCCGGACGTCGACAGCGGAACTCCAGGCGGACGTCGTCGAGCTTCTTGGAGAGTTGAAGCAGAACGGCCTGGTCGCCCGAACCCGTTCCGCTCCCGCACCGCAGACCCGCGTGAGGCGGCCAGTTGAGCAGGTCTACGCGATCGTCCTTAAGCTCCAGGCTGCCTGCAGAAATCCGATTTCATCTCATGCCTTACGGGCCATTGCGTCGCGGCGCGGACGTCGATGACACCTGGAGCTCGCAGGGCTCCTGGATCGGAGCCTGCCGATACAGTACGGGAACTCGGCCCGGACTTCGCCGACGGTGTGCAAGGTGCTTGACGAGGGCGACCTCATCGTTGTGCTGGCGGCGGACGCCGGTCTCTATTATCGCGACGATCTCCGGAAAGCTCTGCGTGGGGCAAACATCGAACCGACAGGATCATCGCCGAGCCACCACGATCGCCGCGGCATACCGGGCGTGGGGGTGGAGGGTGAAGCGACTGGAGGGAGATTTCGCGTTCATCCTCTGGGATCGGCGAGAACATCTGCTGGTAGGAGCGCGTGACCTCCATGGCGGCCGGCCGCTCTTCTTCAGCCAGGTCGGGGACCAGCTGGTAGTCGGTTCATGTCTCACCGCCATGCTGGCGTATCCGCGAATCCCGCGCGACATCAATCGCGCCGCACTGGCGTGCAGCCTGATCAGCGCTGCGTCGACGCTGGTGGAGGAGACAGAATTCAGGGCCGTCAGTCGCGTTCCAGCCGGATGCATGGTGCGCTGGAGTCCCGGGCGTACGCCAGTCGTACAGCGGTTCGCTGAGGCGCCGCAGTTTGAGCGGCTGGACGACGTAGGCCCGCAGGAGGCCGCCGAACGCCTTCGTGAAGTGCTCGGTCAGGCGGTACGGGAGCGATTGGCCTCGAGTGGGGTGAGCTCGGTCTGGATGAGCGGCGGCTACGATTCCCCCGCAATCTTCGCGCTGGGTCGAACGAACAGGGGCGTGGGACAGGAGTTGCTCCCGGTCTCGATGAGCTACCCGGTCGGCGACAAGGGCCGTGAGGATGAGTTGATCGAACGGGTGGCCGGTCACTATGGTGCGCCTGTCGAGTGGGTGGCGCGTGCCAGTCTGCCCCCGCTGCCTGATCCGGCCGAGTGGGCCCGGCGGAGAGACCAGTGCGCCGCGCATCCCTACGAGAACTGGAACCGGGCACTGATGGCCGGCACGCGGCGGCTCGGCGCGCGGATAGCGCTCTCGGGCAATGGAGGCGACCAGTTCTTCGGTGTCTCCGGCATCTTCCTGGGGGACCTGCTCCGCCGGGGACATTGGGTTTCGCTGTGGCGTGAACTCAGGGCACTGGGCTTCGGCCCAAAGGGCCTGCGTCCGCTCTTCCACTGGGCGGTGAAGCCCAATCTCCCTCCGTACCTGCTGGAGGTGGCGCGCCGCCTGCGTGGGGGCAGACACCTCAAGCAACATCTTCAGCGTTCGGCCCCGGCGTGGCTTGGGGGAGGTCCGGCGCTTGCCGCGGACGTCCAGGCGCGACAGTGGAAGTTCTCCAACCGGAGGCCGGGGGAGAGTCTTGCGTCGGCCGAGGCCGCGTGGTATCTCCACACCTCCGCGGGGCAGCAGATCGTCAGTCTCGTGGGTGAATTTTCTTTGGGCGGGGGAGTCGAGTCGCGGTCACCGATGTACGATGGGCGCGTGTTGGACCTGATGTCTCGCCGTCCCCGGGAAGACCGCTACTCGATGGCGGAGAACAAGCGACTGCTGAGGCAGGCACTCGCAGGCCTCCTCCCGGCCGAACATCTCGCGCCTCGCAGCAACCGGACCGGACTCCCCGGCGGCTATCTCGTCGATGAACTGCCAGCCGTGCTGCCGGAGTGGTTTGACCGTCTGGGGAGCGACATGCGCCTGGCTGACCTGGGGTTGGTTCAGCCTCGGGAGCTGCGGCAAAGTTTGGATCGCTACCTCCGGAACCCGCCCTGGGAGAGCAGCGAGGGGGTGGCTGTGTTCGACGTCCTCTCGGCGGAGTATTGGCTCCGCAGCCATCCCTGATGCGCAGGCAGGCCCGAACCTTGCAAAAGTGCAATCGTTGGCATGCTTTCCGGATCTGGGCGGGTGCCAGCATTTCTCCCAGAAATCCCCTGTTTCAGGAGGTGCTGCATGTATCAGAAGCCCACGCTCCAGCGGTTCGGGTCGCTGAGGGAACTCACCCTGGCGGGCTTTGAGGGTGCCGATGACGGCCTCTTCAAGTTCATCGACGGGAACCTCGGTTGCACCTTCAACGGCACGAACTGCAGCTGAAGCCAAGGTGGGGAAGCTACTTAGCTTCCCCTCCGGTTTTCCCCCTGTGAATTGGTACCGCGCCTACGGTCAGCTCCTCTCGGCCGACTTTTCCCTGCCGGAGCTGCGCCGCGCGGACCCCGGCGTAGCTGCCTGGACCATATCCATGGCGGGGCCGGCCCAGCGTGGTCGGCGTCCAACAGGTGTGGTAATGGGCAGCCAACACCTGTACGAGAATTACGCAGCAACCCTCTATCAGATGGCCGGTGGCTGGCGGATCATCGTCGATGATACCGCCGAGTTCAGCCTGAACCAGGACGGTTCGGTCATCACTGCCAGTCCCTACCCCGATGGATCGCCGGACTTTCTTCGGGCGCACCTCCTTGGCCGGGTCCTTGCGACCAGCTTGCACTTCCGCGGGCAGCTCGTGCTCCACGGCTCCGCGGTGAGCCTGGCTGAAGGCGCGGTTGCGTTCATGGCTCCCAAGGGATCGGGTAAGTCCACCCTTGGTCTGGCACTGACCGCCGCCGGTGGGCGACTGCTCTCCGACGATGCAATCCCAGTGGTGTTGGATGAGCAGCCCGTCGTCTGGCCCGGCGTTCACAGCATCCGGATGCATGCGGACATCGCGCACCGTTTTGCCGGTCGCCTGCCCTCCGAGCAGCGGCCCGACGGGAAGTTCGTCCTGACGGACCTGCCGGACGACCAATTGGAGGAGTGCGCGTGTCCCCTGTCCGCCATCTATCTGCTCACCCCGGCCAGCAGCATCGCGAGTGGGGCCTCCGTGTACCGGGCCCAACTCCCCACGCCGACCGCCACTGCCGCGCTGGTGGGCCAGAGCAAGATTCCGGAGATGCTCGGGCCCGGGGAAGGGCCGGAGTTGTTGCGAAGGGCAGCCTGGGTGGCATCGAGGGTCCCGGTCTATCGACTGGCGGTCCTCCGGGACATGGCATCGCTCTCCGAGGTCGCCGCACAGTTGGTCGACTGGCACGGCGGCCCCGCCCCGGTGCCCTGAGCTCGCCGCGACTCCCCGATTGGAACAATCCTCCGTCAGATCAAGCGGAATGACCGAACCCGCCTTGCAGGTCGATGGGCTGGCGAAGCACTACCACGTCCGCCGCCCCCTGCGCGAGACCCTGCTCCATCCCCGGAGTGGGGCAACAGTCGCCGCGCTGCGCGACCTGAGCTGCGAAGTGGCTCAGGGCGAGTTCTTCGGATTCCTCGGCGAGAACGGGGCCGGGAAGACCACCTTTTTCAAGATTCTGGCCACCCTGGTCATCGCGGACCGCGGTCGCGTCCGGATCCTGGGCACGGACGTGACCCGGGATCCCGGCGCCATTCGCCAGCTGGTCGCACCGGTCTTCGTCGGTGAGCGGTCGCTGAACTGGCGTCTCTCGGCAACCGAAAATCTCGTATTGTACGCAGGGCTCTATCAGCTGCCTGGACGCGTGGTTGCGGGCCGGGTCGATGAGTTGCTCTCCGTCGTGGGTTTGTCCGGCCTCGGCGATCGGCTGGTCGGCACCTTCTCTTCGGGTATGAAGCAGCGGCTCATGCTCGCCCGGGCGCTCCTGGCACGGCCGCGGGTGCTGCTCCTCGATGAACCGACGCGAGGGCTCGATCCGATTGCGGCTCGCCAGTTCCGGAGGTTTCTCAAGGAGGACATCGGGCAGAGCCAGGGGTGCACCGTTCTCCTGGCTACGCACGACCCCGATGAAGTCCGGGAGCTGTGCGGCAGGGTCGGTGTCATGCACCGCGGTCGGCTGGTCGGTGTGGGAACACCGGGTACGCTCGCCGCCCAGCTCGGCTTCCACCGATACCGGGTGGTGACGACCGAGCCGGGCCACCCGGCCATCGAGCGTCTCGCCGTGGGGGAGGTGCGACTTGGGCAGGCGGTCGACCTGGGCGACGGATGGAGTGCCCGTGAGCTGGATCTTCCTGAGGGTGAAGGGGTCTCGTCGTCGGTGCTCGCCGCACTGGTACAGGCGGGTGTCCCTGTCGCGCGCTTCGAACAGATTGAGCTGCCGCTGGCGGATCTGCTCGAACGGGTGACGCAGGCCGGAGGGGAGTTCCCCGATGCGTGAGATCGCGGCCCTCTTCCGCGCCGCGTGGCTGACCGCGTTGAGCTACCGGATGAACCTGCTTTTTTCCCTCGCTGGGTTGGGGGCGATGCTGGTGCCACTCTATTTCGTGGCCGGGGCGCTGCAGCCGGTCGCGGCCGAGTCCATCGCCACCGAGGGTGGACAGTACCTCGGATTCCTCATCATTGGAATTGCCACACTCGGTTTGCTCAGTACGGCGCTGCTCGGACTTCCAAAGGCAATCATCGGTGGAATCGGTTCCGGCGTGCTGGAGACGATGCTGGCCACCCCGGCTCGGCTCCCCGCCCTCTTGTTCGGGTTTATCGCGCAGGAATTCAGCTGGGGAGTGGTGCGGACGGCAGTGACTCTCCTCATTGGTGCGGGGATGGGCATGTCAATGCACCTCGCGGGGCTCCCCTACGCCACGCTGGCGATTGCGCTCACCCTCCTGGCCTACTTCGGGATGAGCCTCGCACTCTCCGCGATGATCCTGGTCTTCCGGACTATGGGCCCGCTCGGCAACGGTATCGCGACGGCGTCCTCACTGCTGGGTGGTGTCTACTACTCCGTCAAGGTGATTCCTTCCTGGATTCAACAGCTCTCATCGGTTGTCCCCCTCACCTATGGCCTCCGCGCGGCCCGGCGTGCCCTGCTCTCCGGCGCACCGTTCGCTGAACTGCGCCCTGACCTCCTGGCCGTCGCCGGCTTGGCCGTTCTTGCCCTGGCGCTCGGCGGAGCGCTCTTTGCTGCCGCCCTCCGGCACGCGCGGCGGGAGGGATCCCTTGGCCAGTACTGAGGCAAGTCTCGCGGCCGAGGCACGGCCCGAGGTCCGACTTCTCCTCGCCACTGGTGGCGGCGAGGATCAGGACGACGTCATCGTCAGGGCGGCGTCCGGGCCAATCGACTGGGAGCGCTTCCTGATGTTCGTGCGCCGGGAGCGGGCGGCCTCGGTGGTCTGGCCCCGGCTGCGGAGGCTGTGTCAGGACAATATCCCGGCCACGGTCAGAAAATGGCTCCAGCGCGAGGCGCTGCTTGGCGACGTCCGGATGACGAGGCTTAGCGCTCGTCTGGACGAGACCCTGAACGCCCTGACCACGGCTGGCATCCCAGTGGTCCTGCTCAAGGGCGCTGCACTCGGCCGGACCATCTACCGCTCACTGCCACGCCGACCGATGCTAGATCTCGATATGCTCGTCCCTGATCAACAGGTGCGCTCGGCCCGCAACGCCGTCCTGGCCACCGGATGGGAGCCCGGGCCCTACGAGGAACTGGGCGAGACGTTCTATCGGGACCACTGTCACCTCCCGCCGTTCTATGATCAAGCCGGTGGCGACTTCAGCCTCGAACTGCATTGGGATCTTCTCTTCCGGGGGCACCCCTTCTCGCTCGATGTGCGACAGCTCTGGGATCGTTCTCATCCTCTGCCCGATGCCCCGCTGGTGCGGGTGCTGGACACCTCGGACACGGTGCTCCATCTCGCCATCCACTTTGCGTGGGGGCATATGCTGAAGTCGGCAGCCTGGCGGACGTTCAGGGACTTGCGGGCCCTCGTTGATGAAGGCGATGTGAACTGGGACCAGATTGTATCGGAGGCTCACCGGGTGCGGGCCGCCAGCTGTTGCTACTGGACCTTCAGCATGGCCCGCGCGTGGACCGGGGTGCCGGTGCCGGCGTGGGTCACCGATTCACTTCGACCGCCCCGCTCCCCACGAGGAGTCAGGGTATTGGAACGGCATTTTGTGGAGCAATGGTATCCCGCCGGGACTGAGCGCCCGCATCCGCACCTCGAAAAGATGCTGTGGCGTGCAGCGATTCGCCCTAGGTGGTCAGGGCATGGCGGAGTCGTGCCATGGCAGCGTGATGCTCATTTCAAGCCGGACCGGGCCGAGCCCCAACCCCTGGAGACGTCTAGGGGAAAGGCGCTGCGGTACATGAGGGAATTCCGAGACTCCCTCCGATACCTGCGCGGGATCCTGACACGGATTGGTGGCCCGGGTGAACCCGTTCGTCCCCGGAGGCAGATGTGAGGCATGTCGTGGGCGGGCGGGGACGACAGCCCTGTGGTGCCTCTCCCTTGCTTCGTAACGCCGCTACCGCGGCGGTCGGGCCGCATCGCTAGAGGGTTTCGGCTCGGACTGTCATTGATATTCCAACGCAGGATGATATTGCCATGGTCGCAGCGAAGTTGCTTGTCACAATCGACACCGAAGAGGATGAGTGGGGAGCCTTCGGCCTCGCCCGCTACTCCGTGTCAAACATTGAGCGATTGACTCGCCTCCAGGAACTCTTCGATCGGTTCGGGGTTCGGCCGACCTACCTGGTCACCCAGCCGGTTACCGAGGCTGAGTCGGCCATCGAGGTGCTCGCGCCGATCCTCGAGCGTGGTGGCTGTGAAATCGGGTCGCATTGCCATCCCTGGAACACCCCTCCGCAGGTCGAGGACCGCACACCCCGGAACTCGATGCTCTGCAATCTCCCGGAAGATCTGCAGTACCAGAAGCTGAAACATCTGAAAGAATCAATTCGCGCCGCGTATGGCGTGACACCCACGTCATTCAGGGCCGGGAGATGGGGTTTCGGTGCCTCGGTCGCGAGGAATCTGGCCCGACTTGAGTTCGTGGTCGACTCTTCGATCACGCCATACCTGACGTGGGAGGCTATAGAGGGTCCGGACTTCGATCGAGAGTATCCGTCCGAGCAATACCGGATGTCGACCGATGACATTGCGCTGGAGGACAAGCGGTCTCAGTTGGTGGAGATCCCCACCACAACGGGCTTCACGGGCGCGCTCGCCGGCGGGGGATACCCGATCCACCGGGCCATCTCACGCGCCCCGCTCACCTGGATCAGGGCACGTGGAATCGCCTCACGACTCGGTCTCTTTCGCACGACGTGGCTCTGCCCCGAGATGACCGATGTGAAGGAGATGATCGACCTCTCGAATCGGGTTCTCTCGCACGGCGGAACCACCCTCAACTTGATGTTTCACTCAACCACGCTGACCGCTGGTTTGACGCCCTTTGTCCGAACCGGGGCAGATGAAGTTGCGTTCCTTGGGAGAATTCGCGCCTACCTGGAGTACTGCCGGGTCCGCGGTATCGGGTCTGCCACACTATCCGAGAGTGCGTCGTAGTAGTAAACATCTGTCAGTGCCGACAGTCTCATGCGTCGACCAATCTACAGGTTCGATGGTAATCTTCGGATCCCAAGCTGCTTGAGTTCTTGGGACACCAATACTATGAAGTGCTTCTTGGACCCGATGAGCGTGAGGCGCCCCAGCCGCTGGTAGCCGCTCTTGGACTGCCCCTTCTTGGAGCTGAAGTTCGTCGCGTCGACGTATCCGATCATCCCCGCCTTGTCACGCCACTCGGGGCGGTTCAGGACCTCATGGTGTCGAAAGGGTTGGAGACCGTACCCACGGTACTCCGGAGGGGTGAACCCCGCGAAGTTGTACGCGTAGTTGCCCGGAATGCTGATCCGGAGCCCGGGAATCAGGAGGGGCCGTCCAAGCGTGTGGACCCAGGTATATCCGGCAATCTTGCCGTCGACGGTGCTGAGGAGGCAAGCGTCGCCGTTTCGAAATCCATCAATCAGTTCGTCCCCGATGTGCCAACCTCCCTCGTGCCTCATCCGTTGCAGGTCTGCCTCGGTGGCGAGACGGGACCCGTGCCTGGCGTACTTGGCTGGGTCAAGGGGCAGCAAGTGCTCCCGGGTCAGGAAGATGACATCGAAGCGCCGGATGTGCAGGAGGCGATTCACGATCTCGTAGAGAAATTGCCAAGCGGCCTTGCCATACCCGACCCGACTGGCTTCACTCTTGAAGTTCCTGATGATGTTCGGTAAGTCCATGATGACGCCTCCCTCTTCCAGGCGACAGCGCCCCGGGTTTAACGATCGCCTTGGCTGACAAGCAGCGGCCTCACCGCCTCGACGGCCTCGGTAGGCGAGGCGCCCCGGTTCAGCTGGCAGGCCAGGAGTCCGATCAACTCGGCCCGGCGCTCGTTCAGGGCGTGCCCGACGTCTGCAGACAGCGGCAGCAACACGGCACCCGGGATGGCCCGGGTCACGGAATCAGCGTACTCGAAGGGGACGGCCGGATCTCCGCGAGACCACACGACGAGGGTCGGAGCTTGGATCGCGGGGAGCGCGGCGGCCCAGGAGCCGCCGTACGAGGCGGTGACGGTGAGTGCCTGGAGTGCCCTGCTCGTGGGATAGAGTCGTCGATACAGACCGCTTGCCGCGACCCGGGTTGCGAGGGTATTGGCGAGTCCCCGCCGGTACAGAAACCGAAAGCGACCACCGTAGGTGAGAGCGCCGGGGTATCCGGATGGTGCCATGAGCATCAGCGAGCGGACTCGCTCGGGGTACTTGGCAGCGATCCAGGCGGCCAGTGATCCGCCCATCGATCCGCCGATCACTGTCACCTGGGAAATGTGCTGGGCGTCCAGGAATGCGATGATTCGATCCGCTTGGTCGGGCAGGGCGAAACTGGCCGTTGGCCAATTCGAACCCCCGTAGCCAGGTACATCTATGCGAATTGCCTGCCCGCATCGACGGAGTTGTGGCCAGGACGGATTCCAGACGGCGAGCTGGTTGTTGTACCCGTGGAGGAGAAGCATGATGTTGCCTGAGTCGCTGGTGCGCTGATAGCGAATCATCCCGGGGCCAACGGCCGTGGTGACCGCACCCTCGACCTCGATCAGCTCAGGAGCGCGGCCGGAAATCGCCGCCAAGACGGGGAAGGCGGCCGCCGTCACGAGGGCGATCGAGCAGGCGGCTGCCGCAAGGGCGAGCCAGAGGTGCGGGGCCGATCTCATCATCTGCTCCATGTTGGCGTCCGCGGGCTGACAAGTGCGGGCACTGGAGAGTCGGACGGACGTGCAACGCATTGCACGCCACGGATGCCGGCTGGGAGCCTGGCCGAACCGGCACGGGGCGGCTGAGTTGCAAGGCGCATGGGATGTGCCGCTGCCCGTACGCGACTGGCACGGACGATGCGCTCTGGGGGGCCTGCCCCTAATTGTAATCCGGCCGGAGGCCTTTTGACGATGCGGACTGCTCCACGCATTGAATTCGCCCAACTTTGGGCGTTCCTTCCATTTGCCGGGTCGTCTTTCAGCATGGCCGTCAGGTGAGCGCCGGGGTGCCGACCTCGAGACCGGCGATCGACCTCGTGAGGTATTGGAGCGAGGAGGAGTTTGCCGAATCCCAGTCCGTCTGGGACGAGCTCCGGGGCCGCTCGGTCGCCGACCCCTTGTTTATGGCGTGGGACTGGCAGTGGTTGTGGTGGCAGCACCACAGGGACCTGATGGGCGGCAGCCTGGCCATTGTTGCCTGCTATGCGGGCGGGGAGCTCGTGGGTCTCGCCCCGTTCTACCTCCACACGGCCACCCATCGCGGCAGGGTGCGTGCCAGCAGGCTCGAGCTGATCGGGTCCACCTTTCGCGACGGCCGGGGCGTCTTCTCCGAGTATCTCGACATCATCGTGGACCGTGACCGAGCCGCTGAGGCGTGCGCGGCCATTGCGGGGCATCTACTGGCGGACCGGCGCTGGGACGGCCTGGTGGTGGGGAATACGCCGACCACGGGCCCCGCCGCGCAAATGATCCGCCACCACTTCGCGCAGGGCTGCCTGGTTCGGGAGATCGATCCGCTCGAGTCCCATGTCGTGGAGCTTCCCCGGGGCTTCGCGAGTTACCTCGGCACGCTGTCAGGCAGCATGCGCCGAAAGCTCTGGAATCAGCGCAGCAAGCTCGTCGATCCCGTCCTCGTCGTGGCCGGGCCGGATCAGATTCACGGCGTGTTTCACCAGATTGACGCGTTTCACTTGCGTCGCTGGAACTCCCCCCAGTACGTCGGTGCCGCCCGCGCGTTCCATTTCGCGCTCGCCCCCATGCTGCTGAAGCGCGGTGCCCTTCGCCTGAGCACGCTCTACTCCGCCGGCACTCCCATCGCGGTCATGTACAACGTCCGGCTGGGAGAGACTGAGTACAACCTGCAATCGGGGTTCGATCCGGAGCGGTCGACGGGCCTCTCCCCAGGATATCTGCACTTTGGCTACTGCATGGAAGCGGCGTGTCATGAGGGTGTGCAGCGGTTCGACCTCCTCGCCGGTGAAGGAAGGTTCCGGCAGTACAAACGGGATTTCAACAGCACGGAGGTTCCCCTGATCACTTTTCAGGTGATCCGGGCGCGACGGCTCAAGTTCTTGTACAGCGTCTATACAATCGTGGCCGGCGGGTCGTGGCGGCTCCGGCGCTCGCGTCGGCCTGACTCAATGCTGATGGAGGCGCAGTGAAGGAGCGCATGTCTGGAATCAGCGGGTTTGCTGGATATGTCCCTCCCTACCGGGTCTCGCTTGAGGACTGGTGCGGATGGACAGGCAACTCCTGGGAGAAGACGCGAGCGGTCATCGGCGACGGCTTCCGAATGCCCGGACCGGATCAGAATGCCTACACCATGGCTGCCGAAGCCGCCTTGCGCCTCATTCTCGAGCACGAGGTCGATCCGCAAGCGGTGGGGTACCTCGCCTTGGGCACCGAGTCGAGTACCGACAATGCCACGTCCGGGGCCATCGTGGTGCGCGGCTTGATCGATGCTGCGCTGGCGGCGCGCGGCCTACCGCCCTTGGCGCGCGACCTCGAGGCGCCGGAGATCAAGCAGGCATGCCTTGGCGGTATCTATGGCATCAAGGGGGCTCTGAGATACCTCCAGGTTGATGGCGACAGGCGGTCGGCCATCGTGATTGCGTCTGACATCGCCGAGTACGCCCGTGGAAGTTCAGGCGAACCAACCCAGGGGGCCGGGGCGGTTGCGATGCTCATGGAACACGACCCCAAGCTGCTCGCTATTGACTTGCGCCGGTCGGCGAGCGCTTCCCGGTATCGGGCGCTCGATTTCCGAAAGCCCTTCAGCCGCTATTGTGGCCAGGAGCCCCTGGCGGGGCGCCGATTGCACGACTTCCCCGTATTCAACGGCAAGTATTCCACGGCCTGCTACATCGACGAGACGATCGCTTCTCTCGATGCCTTCTTCGCCCGCGGCCGCCGCGGCGCGCGGGCGGCCTACTACCGCAACCTCGGGGCGGTGTTTATGCACCGTCCGTATGACCGTATGCCCGTCGCCGCCTGGACGCTTGGCTACATCTTTGCCCTCGCGGCGGACGGGGCGACCGGACAGGCGGAACTTGCCGAGTACGCGGCGGCTGCCGATGTGAACTTGCAGGCCCTCCTCGACGAAATGAAGGAATCCCCTGATTTGCTTGGCCAGGCGCTCGAAGGCGACCTGGTTGAGGAACCGTTCCCCCTGGCGGCACGGCTGGCGAGAAGCTTTCGGGCGGCGCCTGCCTATCGGGCCGTCGTCACGGAAAAGATGACCCTCGGCTCACGGGTGATGCGGGAACTCGGGAACCTCTACGCGGCCGCCCTCCCCGCGTGGCTGGCGGCAGGTCTGGAGGAGGCGAGCGAGAAAGATGTCGACCTTCATGGAAAAGACATCCTCCTCATCGGCTACGGCAGTGGCGATGCCTCGGAGGTGCTGGTTGCCACGGCGGCCGCGGGATGGCGTGTGGCCGCCGCGAAATCCGGGATGACGGCGGCCCTGCGCGATCCGGTAGACTTGGACGCCGTAGAGTATGCGGCATTGCACGACGGCTCTTCCGCCGGAATGCCATTGCAGGAGGAGGTGGGATTCGCCATCGATCGGGTCGGCACTATCGACACACTCCGTCTCCAGGACACCGGCATTGAGTACTACCGCTACCGTGAGGAGGGAATGGCAAGTGCCCGAACCCGGACCTGACTCGGTTGCCGGACCGGTGCCGGCGGCTGCGCGGGCGCTCATTGGGCGAAAGTCTGTCCGCCAGTACGCGGTCACAGCGCGGGACATCAAACGCTTCGCGCAGGCAATCGGTGAGTCCAACCCGGTTCACTTCGACGAGGCTGCGGCTCGCGCAGCAGGCCACGCAACGATTGTCGCCCCGCCCCTGTTTTGCCAGGCGATGACCTTCGAGGACCTTCCTATCGACCAGCTTCCCGCCGATGGCTCCCCAGCGGAGCTGGCCGTCCCGCTCCCCGCCGAGCGCACCGTCGGCGGCGGGAGTGAGTATCGCATTCACCGGCTGGTTCGGGCGGGGGAGGTGGTCACCGTGAGTACGGCGCTCCGGGGAGTCACCGTGAAGAGCGGCAAGAGTGGACCCTTGTATCTCGTGGTGGTCGAGACCGAGTTTGCCGATGCGAGCGGCCAGCCCATCGCGTCGGAACTGGCCACCTACGTGAAGCGCCGCTGATGTCGCCGCGCCAACCGTCCGCCTCGCCCGAGGCACCCGCCTGGCACGCAGGAATCGCCCTTCCGCCCCTGCTCGTGGTGCCTACGCGCGCCCACCTCTTCATGTTCAGTGCCGCCACCTGGAATCGGCATCACGTGCACTACGACCAGGCCGCTGCCGTTCGAGAAGGCTTGCCCGACGTCGTCGTGCACCGCGGATTGGTGGGGAATTACTTTGCACGGCTGTTGACAGGGTGGATGGGCGATCAGGGTGGGTGCATTGCCAACCTGTCGTGGCGAATGCTGCGAAGCGCCGTTCCCGATGCGACCCTGGCCTGCCGGGGGAGGCTCATCGCGGTCGAGTTCATCGGCAGTGACGAGGTAGCGACCTGCGAACTGGAAGCCGTGGACGAGGCGGGGGCCGTGATCGCGACCGGGCAGAGCACGCTGCGCCGTGCACGGCCGGCAAGGTAGGCACGCATGCCTCGCCGTGACATCCGCGGGGTCATCACTCGCCTGCCCGCCTACCTGCGGTCGAGGGTACTCGGCAGCGTGGCATTGCTGCCGTACGGACGGATGCGGCAGCGGCGACTCCTGCAGGCCGTCGACCGTGTCAACGATCATACCTACACCAGCTTTCTTCGCTCGCCCCTTCAGATCGAAGCGCTCGTGGGGCCCGCGCTCGATTACCTGGGGGCCGGGCAAACGTCTGGTCCAATCCAGATCAACATATTTGCCTGTTCCAACGGCGCCGAGGCCTATACCGTCGCCAGCGAACTCGCCCGTGCCAGGCCGACGCTCCAGTGGCAGATTCGCGCCTCGGATCTGCATGCCCACACTGTCCAGCAGGCGCGCCTGGGGAGGTACTCCTCGGAGGACGTGGCCAATGGGCCCGCGGTGCCCGCCGCGTTCGTGAAGCGGACCTTCGATGCGATCGGGGATTCGTGGGTGGTCAAGGCCGAGCTCCGGGAGCGGGTCACCTTCGAGCAGGCCGACCTGCTCGATGACCGCCTTGCCACGCGCATGCCGCCGGCAGGCATTGTCTTCGTCCAGAACGTGTTGTTTCACCTGCCGCCCCCGCTCGCCAGACGGGCCTTCGCCAACGCAATCGCCACGATGAAGCCGCGTTCAGTACTCTTCCTCGACGGCATGGAATTGGACATGCGGGTGGAGTTGACGCGGTCCGCAGGCCTGAAGCCGCTTCCCTTCAGGACCAGGCAGATCTATGAGTATTCCCGGCGGCACATCGCGGCAAACTGGTGGGATTACTACTATGGGTGTGAACCGTATTGGTCACTGGCCACCGACCGAGACCGTCGCTACGGGACGATCTTCCTCAAGGGGGAGGGGCCGGGCTCGACACGCCGGCAATGAACTTCCGCAACGCCCGCCAAACCACCAGCGGGATCCCGTGCTCTCCCTCGAACGGTACCCAGATCACCTCTGCACCACCGGTTGCACAGAGGTCCCGCAGCGCTTCCCCGGCATGGAATCCCAGGTCCGGGTCGTGAGTCCCGTGACTGACCATGATCGGAAGCCCTGCCAGCCGTGAGGCAAGCGGCGCCCACTCCTCCGCGGAAATCCGGGACGCCGACAAGAGGGCCAGCCCGGCCACTTCAAGGCCGTCCCGCAGGACCGCATCGCAGGCCAGCATCCCCCCCTGTGAGAAGCCAACGAGAACCAGGGGCACGCCTGGGTGGCGCCGCCCGACCTCCGCCATGATTGTACCGAGCAGCGCGCGTGCCGGCTTTGCTCCGGGTGGATGTTCAGCGGCCAGGTCCCTCGGGCCGATCGCCATGGCCGCCGCGCGCCGCTCCTGGTCGATCGGCCACCAGGCGCGCCCTTCCACCTCCGCCTCGAGTGGTGCCTCGGGCAGGTAGAACACCCCCGGCGCACCCATCGATCCTGCGAATGGCGACAGGTCTTCCGGCCGCATCGCATAGCCATGCAGCACGACCACGACGATCCGCGGCGGCTCGGCGACGCGAACGACGAGCGTGCGGAGCCCGGCGATGAACTCGCTCGAAGTGGTCATTGGCTCCCGAGCCCGCCGGTCAGTTCCTGCCAGAGGAGCTCATGCATCCACGAAGCGGAGAGGCTGTGGTCGCAATCGGGGAGGTAGGCAATCGGCACCTGGCCGCTCCGTTCCAGCCGGGGGAGTACCCAGCCGGCTCCGACCCGCAGGAGGGCCTCCCCCGGATCTCCCACCGAAAAGACGAAGCGCAGCGCCGTGCCGCGCGCCACGACCTCCTCCAGTTCGCGCCCCAGGTCCTCTGCCGGCGGAAGGCCGATGGCTCGCCGAAGGTTGCGGACCAGTCCGGTGGCCCGGTCGGCCGCCCGGTGGGCCAGCACCTCTAAGATGGGGCGAAGCTTCACCTGCCCGCGCAGCAGCTTGAGCCATTTGTCGAGTCGCATAGCGGACTGCTGATACTGCGCCGCCGCCTGAACCATCTGGAAGGGAGGGTAGGCGAGCGTCATGCCGTCCTTCCAGAAGAACACCAGCGGATTCACCACCGTGATGCCGTCCATCGCCAGGCCCGCCACCGCCCCCTTGAATCCGTGGTACGCGCCGGAGCAGAGCCCCGACACCTCCACGCGGGCAATGCCTGGCCGACCACGGACAAATGCAATGGCCGTCGCCAGGTCGCCGATGGCGTTTGCCGTGTAGACGTCATTATCCGGCGCTCCCGGGTGCGGCGCGCTGTCGCCGATGCCGCCCACATCGTACCGGAGCACCAGCCACCCCTGCCGTGCCAGCCGCCGCGCAAACTTCACGTACATCCGCCCGTTGCCGATGTGGTGGTTCGAGCCGGAGTTGAGGAGGAGGAGTGCCCGTGTCGGTGGCGGCCCAACGGGAGTGGTCACAACGCCAAAGAGGCGGTGTGCATCGTCAAGGAAATGGGCGCTCTCCTCGACCCCCGGTGAAACGGAGACCGGTCCCGTCAGGGCTTGCTTTGCGGTGTGCTGGGTCGCTTCTGCTGGAAACTGAGCGGTCAGCCACTTGGTGAAGGTGCCCAGCATCTGTTCCGGCACCTCGGCCTCGTGCGGGTCGAGCACCATCTCCACGAAGCCGGGGAGGACATGCTGATCGACCGCCGCGCTGAGTTCCTCCAGCCGGGCGCACCAGGCGGCGTTCGGCGGGCGGTCGTCGCGGTCCAGTATCAGGCACACGGGTGCCGGCGGTGTCGGCATCGCGGCCAGGTCCACCCGGGTGATCGACTCCCGCGTCTCCGCCGCCAGCAGGAGCCCGACGCTCTCGGATACACCCTCGGGAAGGGCAAACTCCGGCGGCGGTTCAGCCCTGCCCATCGCCGCCTGCAGCGCGCGTACTTCGCGGAGCCACGCTCTTCCGTTCACGACCGGCGCAATACAGGCGAACCCCGCCACATCGCCCCGCCCCGCGGCCGCGAGCGCTGCGATCGTCGCGCCGAGCCGCACGCCGAGGAGGCAGACGTCGGTCACCCGCTGGAGCGGCGGAGTTCGTCGATAGCGGACCCGACACTCCGCTGCCACGCCTCCCACCGGCCGGGGTCGGGTCTTCCCCTGCCGAGTCTCCGGTGCCGTCATAGTCAAATCGCAATGACGGGTAGCCGAGGGCGGCCGCCGCCTCGGCGAAGTGCCGCAGCCCGACGTCAGGCGCTTCGTATCCAAAGGGATTGCAGATGATGAGCCCGGTCGTCCTCGAGGGCGCCTCGGCAGGAGCTCCGATGGGCCAGCCGAGGAGGGGGGCGATCGGTGGGGTCGAAGTAGCGCGGTTCGGCGGACAGTTCAAGCCGGCGAAACCTTGGCCGCGGCCTCTGAGTTGAGGGCGCGCACCGTTCCCCGGGGCACCCGCGGCTCCGCCGCCGCCCCGCCGCGGGGCATCGGTGTGAGGACACGTGATGCGCCCGGCTGGAGGTGGAAGTAATTGTCACTGCAGTCAAGTGCTCGACGTCCACCAGGACCGACTGTGCAAAGCGGCGTGTCGCGACCAGCAACTCGTGGGAGCCGCTGTCGGAGGTCCGTAGCTGCGCACTCAGCCCGATGTCGAGCTCGCGTGCGCTCGGCCACCCGCCCACGAACCAGAACGACCGGGCAAGCTCCCGGCCTTCGGTGCTCCGCAGTTCGGCCGCCAGGACATCGAACGATGCCGGGCCGAAGCGGTAGGCGTAGGAGAGGTCTCGGAACTCGTCGAACAGCTCCCCTGCGTTGAGTTCGAGCGCGCCCCGGACTGGGATGGTGATCTGTCGTGTCGCGTTCCCGACCCGCACCTCGCCTGCGCGCCACAGGGTCAGGGAGAGGTCACCAGTCAAGGTCTCGGCGGTGTCGTTCGCGAGGTGGACGCCAATGCCGTTGCCGCCCTCGTCAGAGAGGTGCAGCGCGACCGGTGCCATTGCCCGGCGCAGGTAGTGCCAGGCAGCCTTCGGAACGCCTGTGGCGTCCACGACGCCCCATCCCGCGCCCGGCCAGAGGTCGCGAAGGAACCAGATGAGTCCGCCGCGCGTCGGCGACCGCTTCCGTCGCCACTCCCCGAAGGTCTGCGCCATCACCTCGCCGGTCACCACCCGACCCAGCGCGAGGTAGCGGTCGTGGTCTCCATAGCGGAGGGCCGCGGGATCCACCCCGAACAGCCGCTCGAGATAGTGATCCCGGACATCGTCGAAGTCCCATCCCGCGCCGAGGTCCCGCGGCGATCGAGCCTTCCATTCCGCCTGGTGCACCTTGACCCCTTGCCCGCCGGGCTGCGCCGCGAGTGAGCGCTCCTCTCGGGCACATTCGCAAAGGCGAGGCACTCCGAGGCGAACCGCACCTCGGCGCGGCGTGCATCCTCCAGCGGCCGCAGGTAGGCGCCGACGCCGTAGTACGAGGCCGTGCCCGCGCTCCCTTGATGGGGGAAGGTCCCGCCGTGCGCCGAGGAGGGCCAGTAGGGCGTGCCGGGAAGGAGCGCATTCGAGATTGCCGCCAGCTCCGAGTGAAGAGCGCCGGGGCCCAGAGGGCGCTCGGCTCCCCACATCGCCGCCTGCTGCTCCCTTCGCTGTTGCCGCAGAGCACGGCGAGCGAGCGCCCCTGGAACCGGGCGAGCTGCTGGGCGGCCTCGCTGGTGACCTGCTCCATGAATGCCGCGTCGTCCGCCGGGTAGTCCATGTTCGCGAACATGAAGTCCTGCCAAACAGGACGCCCCGCCAGTCGCATTCGTCGAGGAAGGAGTCCGTTTCGTACACCATCGTCCCGCCCACCCGGGCATGTTCATCCCGGCGGCAGTGGACGGTCGAGGGCCCGGGCGAGGGCTGCCGGTTCATTCTCGAACGAGACCGGATCGAGCGGCGTCCAGCAGGCACCCCGGCAGAAGATCGGGACGCCGTTCACCTCGATCGAGAAGCCGTCGCCCGACCTATCCAGGGAGATGTCCCGAAATCCGATCTTCCCGAGATCGACCGAGGTGACGCCGGCGCCGTGCGTCACGTCGATCCGGGCCGCGTACAGCGCGGGCGTGCCATGGGTATGGGGCCACCACCGTTCCACGTCGGGCACGGTAAGGCGGGCGGCAAATTGTCCTTCGCCGCCATCCTGTGCCAGGGCAACAGCATGCCCGCGCCCCTCTCGCTCGACGACGAGCGATGCCGCACCCGGCGCTGCACCGTCGAGCGCCTTGATCGTACAGGTGAAGTCCAGCACCCCGTCGCCGGTGGCTTGCATGCGGACATCGCCGACCATGATGCCCCGGTGCCGCTCCACGCGAACCGGGCGCCACGGACCGACGGCTGCCGCCGGTGGTGACCAGCCCGGCGTCCGTCCGAGCAGCGTCGTCCGGAACCAGCGGAGCTGCTGGTTCTCGATCATCGGCGCGCGCCAGCGGGGACGAGGGCGTCGCGCCGAGAGCGCATGGTCGAGGGCGTGGAACCGGATGAGGAGTTCGTTGTCGGGCCGGAGCAGGGAGTCCACTCGGCGCTCGTGCCCGGTGAACATTCCCACGGAGGAGAGCAGTGGTTCGCCGTTCAGCCACACATCCGCGATGGTGGCCAGTCCGTCGAAGCAGAGCCAGATCTGTTCCCCTGCTTCAGCAACTGGGGTCGTGAATCGGGCTCTGTACCACCAGTCGTCGGCGTCGAACCGGCGGGCGCTGGCGTCGAGGCTCCAGCGCCCTGCCGCCCGGAGGGCGGCGGCGGCGGTCATCGGCGCGGGGCAGGGGATCCAGTCGAGGGAGGTGCCGATGTCGGAGGGGTGAACGATGGCGCCGGGAGGGCAGGGGGCAACCTCCCAGCCCTCGCCGAGTGGCTCGTCGGCGTGGCCGGAGATGCTCCGCACTCGGCCACGCACGTGGACCTCAGCCCCCGACGAGTTCGTCGATGGCGGACCGGATGGCGGAGACGCTCTCGAAGACCCCGCGCTTGAGCATGTGATCGGGAAACTCCACGTCGAACTCACCTTCGAGCGCCAGCATCACGTTGACGCTGGCGTGCGACGTCATCCCGGCCTGGTAGAGGTCGGCGTCGTCGGCAAGAGTGGCCGTATCGACGGAGAGGCGCCCGTGCTCCTTGAGGATGCGTCGGATGCTTTCGCTGCGGGCCGTGGTGGTCGAATCGGTCATCAGTGCGTGGTCTCGTGGTGGGTGGTGATAACGACCGCGGTGGCGTAGTCGCCCTCGTGGCTCATGCTCAGGGAAATGGTGCTGACACCGAGTCGCGCGGCCGCCTCGCGCACGGAACCGTGCAGGGTCAGGTCGCAGGTCCCGGAAGGCTGGCGTCGCACCTCAATATGGCGCCAGTCGCACGGATCCTCCACCAGGCCCAGCGCCTTCATCGTGGCCTCCTTGGCGGCAAAACGGGCCGCGAGTCGCTCGGAGGCTGCTGCAGGGGCGGATGTGGCGTAGGCAATCTCGCCCTCGGTGAACACCCGGCGCAGGAACCGATCGCCGAACAGGTCCACCGATTCCGTGACCCGGCTCACCTGGACCAGGTCGATGCCGACTCGGAGGGCGGGGGAGGTGGTCACGCCGGAACTCCGGTGGAAGCCGTCGCCACGGCTCGGTCAAGGACAGCCATCCCCGACTCCCATGCCGTGGCCATCTCGTCAAACAATGGGCTGGCGTCAAACGGCTTCTTGCTGTTCACCGCGCGGGCCGCCTTGAGGATGAACGTCTTGCACAGCGCGCTCACCTGCAGGAAGCTGGCGGCAGCGGGCGCGAGCTCGGGTCGACTCCCGGCATCGGCCAGCCACTTCACATGCATCGAAAGCAATTCCGCCGCCGCGCCCAGCTGCCGGGTGGTCGCAAACGCCCAGGCGTGATAGTGGGCCAGCCCGAGTTCCTGCAGCCTGGGCAGCTCCTGTTCGAAACGCGCCTGGAACCGCCGGACAGGATTGGTGGCCGGTCGGCGATCGAGATACACCCCGAGGCGGGCGAACGCCATCTGCGCCAGCTCCGGGGACGGCCGGTGCACCATCCGGTCCACCCGCACCAGTTCGGCGAAGAGCGGGAGGAAGGTGGGGTCGCGCGGCACGCCCACCCGGAAGAGTTGGTCGAAGTCTTCCCCCTCGAGCTCGAAATAGCCGGCGTTGTGGAAGTAACCGAGGCGCTTGGCTCCTTCGTCAAGATCCGCGAGCACGATGGTGGACTTCACGTGATTGCGCTGGTAGTCGGTGCCCGATGTGTCCGGGAGCCAGAACGAGTCGGCCTCCGTGCTGATGAACTTCCCCTCGGCGAGGTGGTGCCGGGCGTGCTCGAGCAGGGGCAGCCAAACGTTCATCTCCTGGATATCCACGCCATAGAGGACCCGAAGGTCTTCATGGTTCGGCTTCATGAAGGTGAAATTATCGCCCTCGAAATCGATGGCGGCGGTGACGCCGAGTGCCGCCAGCGGTTCGAGCCCCAGTGCGTGCAGCATCTCGATGATGACGTCCACGTAGCAGTTCCGCTCGACCCAGTGGCAGTCGGGGGCGTGGACGGCGTGTCGCTGGTAGTCGGCGGCCGAGAGGCCGGGAAGCACCTGCTGTCGGCTCACGGCCAGAGACGGGCCCGCACTGTGGCGGGCCAGGCGTTCGGGTCGAAGCCGTGGGTCTTGAAGAGTGCCATGACCACCCGCTCCAGTCCAAAGCCGAGGCAGGCGGAATGGGCGGTCTCGCCGTCGGGGAGCTTGATGTCGAACGCCGAGCCGAACTTGTCCTGGTGGTAATTGAAGGAGCAGCAGGCGGTCGGGTTCTCGAGCGAGACCACCGGAATCAGCACCTCGAACTTGAGCTTCTGTTCGATCTGACCGGCGGCCAGGATCTTCCCGCCGCGGCCGAAGAAGGGATCGGCGGCCACGTCGGCCTTGGCGGGCAGTTCGAGCGACTCAAGAATGGACACGCCGCGCGCGAGCCACTGGTCCCGCCACTGCACAACCATGTCGGGAGTGCCGATCCGGATGAACTCCCGGACCCGGAAGGAGCGCATGCGCGTCGGTTCGAGCGACGGCTCCTGGCGGTACACCCATGCGAGCATCGTCACATGGCGCCCCTCGGCGGGGACGGTGCCGGTGCACGTCGGATAGAACGGGTAGCAGGCGGCAGGGTTCATCACCACGTCGGTCTGCCCGAGCGCGTCGCCCCAGGGCTCCCCGGCGCTGATCCGCTGGGAAATGGCCCGCGCCTCGCGCTCGTTCCCCACGAAGCTGTGGATGGCGCCGCAGAGGGTCGGGAAGGAATCCATGTAGCCGGTGCGCTCGATGATCATCTTGTCGATCACCGGCGGAAAGGTCATTGACTCGACCCCGTCATCCTTGGCGGCCCGCACCACCAGGGCGTCGAACGCCTCGAGGACGTCCTCAAAGACCGGTCCGCGCCCGAAGGCGCCGAGTGGTCCCGCGGGCACCAGGAGGCCGTGGGCCACGAGCTCGTCGTAGAAGGTGGTGGCGTCGTACGTTGGCATCGGCGTCAGCCCTGCTCGCCCTTGGCCACCAGCAGCATCGAGGCGCTCTTGGCCAGGATGCGCTCGTTGCCGACCATCAGGGCGCCCGAGAGGGTGTCGCGGTAGTGCCGGCCGACGCTGAAGGGGCTGTCGTTCTTGTAGCCCATGATGCCGATGATCTGCAGCGCCTTGTGGACAATGGCCGGCGCCGCCTCGGAGGAGCCGATCTTCAGGTTGTTGAACCGGAGCGCCCACGCCATGGTGCCGAGCGCCTCGCGATCATCATTGAGGGCGTCGAAGTCCGCGGCGGCGGCCGTGACGTTGCTCCGCATCGCCTGGAGCATCACCGACACCTCGGCCAGCCGCGTGGCGGTCGGCGGAATGGTGCCGGGCTTCTTGCGGGCGGCGGCGCGGACATAGGCCGCGGCGCGGTTCACCGCGTCCGTGGCGATGCCGGTCCAGAGGGCCGACCAGAGGATGTGCGAGTACGGCACCATCGACTCCGCCGACGAATCGGCGAAGGAACCGGGGATGATCTGTTCTTCGGGGCCCTCGGACTCGATCTCGAATGGCGGGCTGCAGGTGCCGCGCATGCCGAGCGTGTCCCACTTCCCCTTCAGGGTCAGCTTGTAATTCTCCGGCCGGACCAGCACCAGGATCTGGTCGCTGGGGGCCGCATCGGCGGCCCGGCGGCAGGTGACCAGGAGGTCCTCGGCCTCGGCGCCGTACGAAACGGTGGTGGCGTCCTTGACGAGCCTGAAGCGGCCATTGGCGCGCTCGATGGCGCAGATGCTCGAACGGGTGTCGCCACCGATGCCAACTTCGGAGGTGATCGAGGCCATCAAGATCTGCTTCTCGACCAGTTCCCGGAGGTAGCCCTCGAAGAATGCGGACGACCGCGCGTGGCGGACCACGCAGGCCACCTGGATGTGGTGCATCGCGAGGACCATCGCGCTTGAGCCGCACGACTGGCCGAGGATCATGCACATCTCGACGAGGTCACGCATCGAGGCGCCGGATCCGCCGAGCTCGACGGGCACAAGCGCGGAGAGGATGCGGGCCTCGCGCAGCGCGGCAAAGGTCTCGGTGGGGAAGCGGGCCTTGGCATCGACGTCGGCCGCGTACTTGGCGGCCACTTCGGTGGCGATGCGACGGGTCCGGGCGATGAGCTCGCGGCCGTCGGGGGCGGCGACTTGGGTCAGCGGTGACATTGGCCTGCCGGGGTAGAAGGGCACTCTCATGTGGCGCACCCCCCGCCATCCAGCCTGTCGCGGGGTCGTTTCGCCTTGGACGGCAATCAGTTAGCAATGTCTATGCCCGTGTTGACCAGAACCCGGTGGCTCCGGTCACGGGGCGGTCAAGTCGGGACGCCGACGGACTTTGGTCCCGACAGTCGCACCTATCTCCATGTTAAACAAGTAGTTGCGAAATCGAAATGGGCCAGCTGGCACCACTCGGCTCCTTCTCCCCACCGACTTCGGAGCGATGCCCCGATCGGTCTCTGCCGGACAGCGAGCTGAGGGGAATAGGCCTATCCGAGTGGTGTGGCGTTGCCGCTACTGCCATCCCCTTAACAGTGGGCTCTCATGGGTGTGGCGGGTGGCATGACAACTGCTAAGTTCAAGTCGTTTCAACCTCTAGACTGGATGCTCCACCCAATGTCCCACTCGATGGTTAGCCGCGAACGCCCACCTGCGAAGCGCCTTCCTGCGCTCCGCTGGGCTCGTGGTACGATCATCTGGGGCGGGTTCGCCTTCCTGGTGCTGTTCGGGGTCCTCTTCCTCATCCGGGACTCGCTGAAATACATCGAGTGGACCGAGGCGGTCTACCGGCGCTTCTGGCCTCAGCGTCACATGCTGGCGGCCCACGCCCTGACCGCAAGTATCTGCCTGGTCATTGCACCGCTGCAGTTCAGCTCCCGCCTCCGGAACCGATGGCCCATGGTCCACCGGACCATCGGGTGGACCTATATCGTCGGTGCGCTTGCATCGGGGGCGCTGACCTTCCGGCTCGGCTTCTTCAGCTCCTGCCGGTTGTGTGTTCCACCCTTCGTCATCTGGTCGGCACTCTTCTTCATCGTGACGGCGCTCGGGGTCCTGATGGCGGTGCGGCGGCAGTTCGACGCCCACCGGCAGTTCATGATCCGAAGCTGGGTACTGATGAACGGTTTCGTGTTTGTGCGGCTCGACACCTACTTTCCCTATCCCTTCCCGACCGGCGAGGGAATCGAGCGTCCGGCCATGCTTATCTGGGCCGTCTGGGTGGTGCCGCTCCTGCTGACCGAGATGTTCCTGAACTGGTCTCCGCTGGTGCGCCGTTCGCTCGCCGCCTCTAGGAAGGCGAGGGTATAGTGACCCCGGTCGAAACCCCCGAGCACCCTTCTTTCCTCCGGATACCGCCCCTCGACGGCGTCCGCGGGGTGGCAATTCTCATTGTCCTTGTGCACAACGCTGCGTGGGTGGCGGAGTCGGGTGAGCACCTCCTCTTCAAGCTGGTGGTGGCGGTCGCCTCGACGGGATGGATCGGCGTTCAGCTCTTCTTTGTGCTCTCCGGGTTCCTGATTACCGGCATCTTGCTCGACTCGAAGGGGAAGCGTAACTACTTCAGGTCGTTCTACATCCGCCGGGCCCTGAGAATTCTCCCGGTCTACTACTTCCTCGTCGGGCTGATGGTCCTGCTGGCCGCCACGGTCTCGTGGAGCCCGGAGTGGTCCCGCGCCGTGCTCGCGCATCAGTGGCCCTACTGGTTCTACCTCGCGAACTGGGTGCAGCCCTTCAACCTCGGCATACCGGGGCTCTCCCACCTCTGGTCGCTGGCCGTCGAGGAGCAGTTCTACCTCCTCTGGCCGCTGCTGATCTGGCTGGTGCCGCGCCATCGCCTCCGCGCCGTGTGCGTCGGGCTGCTCGTGGCCTCGCCCTTTATCCGGCTGGCACTGCGGCTCTTCGGGCTTCCCGAGGGCACGGCCTACATGTTCACTGTCGCGCGCTGGGATGCCCTCGCCGCAGGGGCGCTCGTGGCGGTGCTGGTCCGCGATCCGGCGGGGCGCGCGTGGCTGGAACGGTGGCGGGCCAGCATCGGGTTCACCGCCAGCGCTGGTGTACTCCTGCTGACGGGCTGGCTGCACGGGTTCCACTCGGATGAGGTTTCCGTTCAGGTCGTCGGGCAGACTCTGGTTGTCCTCGTGTCGGGGAGCCTCATTGCCGCCGCGGTGGCGGATGACTCGAGGGCGCCGATCCGCCGACTCCAGGCTCACCTCTCCCGGCCATGGCTCCGGATGCTCGGCAAGTACAGCTACGCGATGTATCTCTTTCACTTCCCGATTTCCCAGCTGCTGACCGCTCTCTTCGGAGAGCAGGTGCGTGGCGCCGACACCCTCTGGCGCCTCCCCCGGCTGGCGGCCTACGTGGTGGTCGTCTTCGGACTCACCCTGCTCGCGGCCATGGCCTCGTGGCGGCTCATCGAGAGGCCATTTCTGGATCTGAAGGACAGGATTGCGCCTCGACCCGCCTAGTTACGGAAC
>JAWKQM010000020.1 GCA_041390145.1 Gemmatimonadales bacterium
GTGGTGACCCTCGGCGAGGCAGGGGTGTCCATGGAGGACATCCTGGTGCACGACGAGACCAACCGGACGCTCGCCGGGATGCTGGCCGCGCTCGCCTCGCCGTTCCCGGTCGCCCTGGGCGTCCTTTACGCCGATCCGGTCCAGAGCTACACGGCGGCGGTCTACGGGAAGCAGCCGACCGGCACACCCGATATCAAGGCGCTGCTGAATCAGGGGAAGACCTGGACGGTCTAGGGCGGGGCCGCTAGGCAGCGGGGCGGGGAGACGGTCAAAAGAAAACGGGCGCACGATTGTGCGCCCGTTCTCTATTTTGCCTCCCTGCCTCCCTGCCTACCTCGCCAGGCTGGCAAACCACGGCGCCAGCACCAGACTCACCACGCTCATCAGCTTGATGAGGATGTTCATGGCCGGGCCGGAGGTGTCCTTGAACGGATCGCCGACGGTGTCGCCGACCACGGCGGCCTTGTGCTGTTCGCTGCCCTTGCCGCCGTGGGCGCCACCCTCGATGTACTTCTTGGCGTTGTCCCACGCACCACCGGCATTGGCCATGAAGAGCGCGAGCAGGACGCCGGTGACGGTGGCGCCGGCCAGGAGCCCGCCCAGCGTCTCGACGCCGAGGAAGGCGCCGACCAGCACGGGCACCGCCACGGCCGTGACGCCTGGGATGATCATCTCACGGAGCGCCGCCTTGGTCGAAATATCGACGCACCGCGCGCTGTCGGGCTTGGCGGTGCCTTCCATGAGGCCGGGAATCTCGCGGAACTGGCGGCGGACCTCCTCCACCATGCCCTGCGCGGCGCGACCGACGGCGGTCATCGTGAGCGAGCCCATGACGAAGGGCAGGGTACCACCGATGAACATGCCGATGACCACCATCGGATTCAGGATGTCGAGCCGGAGCACTTCGCCCGGGGGGGCGACGGCGGTGGCAAAGGCGGTGAAGAGGGCCAGGGCGGTCAGCGCCGCGGATCCGATGGCGAAGCCCTTGCCGATGGCGGCGGTCGTGTTGCCGAGGGCGTCGAGGCCGTCGGTAATCTTCCGGACGTCGGGGCCGAGGCCGCTCATCTCGGAGATGCCGCCGGCGTTGTCGGCGATCGGACCGTAGGCGTCCACCGTCATCGTGACGCCCACGGTGGCGAGCATGCCGACCGCGGCGATGGCGATGCCGTAGAGGTCGGCGGCCCAGTAGGACACGTAGATGGCGCCGCCGATGAGGAGGATCGGCAGGAGCGTGGAGATCATGCCGACCGAGAGGCCGGCAATGATGTTGGTGGCGGCGCCGGTGTTCGAGGCCTGCGCAATGTCCCGCACCGGCTTCCCGGAGGTGTAGTACTCGGTGACGGCGCCGATGGCGATGCCGCTGACAGTGCCGGCGAGCACGGCGTAGAAGGCGCCGAGCGCGGGCCGACCGTCCATACCGAGGGCCAGGTGATCGACGAGCCACCAGGCGGCGACGAGGAAGAGCCCGGCGGCGATCAGGGTGGTGTTGCGGAGCGCGTTGGCCGGGTCGCCATGCTCGAGGAGCCGCATCGCGGCGATGCCGACGATCGACGCGACGAGGCCGGCCAGGATCATCAGGATCGGGAGGGCGATGGCGTTCATCCGGAACATGTCGGGGATGGCGGCGCTGGTGGCGGCGAGGGCGATCGTGGCGATGACGGCGCCGACGTAGCTCTCGAAGATGTCGGCGCCCATGCCGGCCACGTCGCCGACGTTGTCGCCCACGTTGTCCGCGATGGTGGCGGGATTGCGCGGGTCGTCCTCGGGGATCCCGGCCTCGACCTTGCCCACGAGGTCGGCGCCGACGTCCGCCGCCTTGGTGTAGATGCCGCCGCCGACCCGCGCAAAGAGCGCGATCGACGAGGCACCCATCGCGAAGCCGGAGAGGATCTCGGTGAACGCACTGAAGCCGAGCATGTCCGCGGTGGCGGGGTCGAGCACCAGCCAGGTGACGGTCCCGATGCCGATCAGGCCGAGGGAGGCCACGGCCAGGCCCATCACCGCGCCGCCGTTATAGGCCAGGAAGAGCGCCTTCGCCTGGCCGACGGTGCGCGCCGCCTCGGAGGTGCGGACGTTCGCCTTGGTGGCCGCCTTCATCCCGAAGAGGCCGGCGAAGATCGAGCAGACGCCGCCGAACAGGTAGGTGCCAGCGGTCCACGGGCCGATCGCCCAGTAGAGGAGGCCGGCGACCACCAGGAGGAAGGGGGCCAGGGCGGTGTATTCCCGCCGCAGGAACGCCATCGCGCCGTCTTCGATCAGCGTGGCGATGTTCTGCATCGCCTCGGTGCCGCGGGGCTGCCGACGCAGGTAGAGATAGATCGTCATCGCGATCAGGAGCCCGGAGAAGCCGCCGGCCATCGCGAGCACAGGAAAATTCAACACTCAGCCTCCGTTATATCGGTTCATGGCTGGTTCGATGCCTTCCGCCAGCCAACACTCCACCGCCTCAGCCATCGGGTCGAGCAGGTCCGTCAACAGCGTCCACTCATCGCCGGTAAACCGGTCGAGGACGAAGTCCGCCAGGTCGCGGCCGTCGGGGGGCAGGGGCCCGACGCCGATCCGGAGTCGGGCGTAGTCCTGACGCATCAGTGCCCCCTCGATGCTCTTCAGGCCGTTGTGTCCCCCGGCCGAGCCGGCCCCCCGGAGCCGAAACCGGCCGGCCGGAAGCGCCACATCGTCGACCAGCACCAGCAGGTCCTGCGCCGGGTCGAACCCCGGAAACGCACGGAGCGGGGCGAGTGCCGCCCCGCTCCGGTTCATGTAGGTGGTCGGCTTGATCAGCCGGATGTCCGTCCCGTCGCGCTGGCCCCCGGCCTCGCGGGCCCGTTCCGCACGGCGGAACGCGCCGAAGCCCCAGCGCCGCGCCAGGTGATCGGCCAGGATGAACCCCGCGTTGTGCCGGGTCTGCTCGTATTCGGGACCCGGGTTGCCGAGTCCGAGGATGGCGCGCAGGGCGTCACTCCTTGTCGTCGTCCTCGTCGTCCTCGCCCTTCGGCTTCCGGATCAACTCGGGCTCGGCGGTGGCGTCCTCTTCGACGGCCGCGGCGACTTCCTCGACCCGCGGCGCGACGACCGTGCAGATCGCGACGTTCTCGTCGTCGAGGATTTCACCCGTGGGCAGGACGAGGTCGCGCACGAAGATCGAGTGGCCGATGGCGAGGTTGGTCACGTCGACGTCGATCGACGCCGGGATGTCGCCCGGCAGCACGCGGATTTCGACGTCACGGTGCACGAAGTCGAGCACGCCGCCGAAGTTCCGGACGCCGTCCGGCACGCCGGTGAGGTGGATGGCCACCCGCACGTCCACTTCCTCGTCAGCGTGGATCTCATAGAGGTCGAGATGCACGATGGTCGAGGAGCGCAGGGCGTGGCGCTGCAGGTCGCGCAGCAGCGCCTTGACCGGGGCGCGGCCGTCGACGGTCACGTCCAGGATGGTGCTGGCCGTCATGGTCGGCAGGAGCCGGGAGAGGTCGCCGGCGTCGATGGCGAGGGACTCCGGTTCGCGGCCGTGGCCGTAAATGACCGCCGGCACCTGGCCCGCGCGACGGAGCGCACGGGCGGCTCCGGTTCCAGTCTGAGGGCGGGAGGCCGCCGCAAGATTCACCTGTTGTGCCATAGTCCGATCCTTCGAGGTAATGGGCGCCGACGCGGCGCCCTCAATCAAACAGCGAGCTGACCGACTGGTCGCTGTGGGTGTAGCCGATCGCCTTGGCCAGCAGGCCGGCGATCGACAGGACGGTCAACTGCTTGAACATCCGCTCCGGCGGAATGGCGATCGTGTTCGTGACCACCACTTCCTTGACACCCGAGGTCGAGAGCCGTTCGACAGCCGGCCCGGACAGCAGCGCGTGCGTCGCGCAGCAGTAGACATCGTTGGCGCCGAGGCGCTTCAGCGCGCGCACCGCTTCGGACATGGTGCCGGCCGTGTCGATCATGTCGTCCGGAATGACGCAATCCCGGTCCTTCACTTCACCGACGACGTTGACCACTTCCGCGATGTTGGCCGACGGCCGCCGCTTGTCGATGATGGCGAGCGTCGCGTTCAGCCGCTTGGCAAACCCGCGGGCCATCTTGGCCGAGCCGACGTCGGGCGCCACCACCACCGGATCCTTCAGGCGCTTCTGCCGGAAGTGATTCACGAAGGCCGGCGCCGCGTACAGGTGGTCGACCGGGATATCGAAGAATCCCTGCATCTGGTGCTGATGGAAGTCCATGCCCAGCACCCGGTCTGCCCCGGCCATCGTGACCATGTTCGCCACCAGCCGCGCGCTGATGGCCACCCGCGGCTGGTCCTTCCGATCCTGCCGGGCATACCCGAAGTAGGGGATGACCGGGGTGACCCGCGCCGCGCTGGCCCGTTTGGCGGCGTCCATCAGGAGCAGCAGCTCCATCAGGTTGTCGGCCGGCGGGTTCGTGGGCTGGATGATGTAGACGTCCCGGCCACGCACATTCTCGTCGATCTTGACGAAGATCTCGCCGTCGGCAAACCGCTTGGCGGTCACCTTGCACAGCGGTTGACCCAGATGCTGCGCCACCTCCTCGGCGAGCGGCCGGTTGGCCGTGCCACTGAGGAGCAACAGTTGGCTGCGTTCGAGCGATATCGACGCCATATAGCCCTCAAATCTAACCGGGCGAACTGGGGAGAGTCAACTCGTGCGGGGACAACAGGATCGGCGCGCGTGAGGATTGGCCCTGGTGGATTCGAACCACCATTCGCAGATCCAAAGTCTGCTGTCCTGCCATTGGACGAAGGGCCAGCGAAAACAAAGGTAAAGCATTGCAGCGGCAGGAGAAAGGACCGAGGGTCGAGGCGGCCTTCAGCCGGCGGTCGCCTCGATCAGCGCGCCGTGCTTCCGCCCCAGCATCATGACGGCGTCGGTGCGGTCGGTCGTGTTTCGGTACACGGCCAGGAAGGCCGATCCGGAGCCCGTCAGCCTGCAGAGCAGGGGCCGGGTGCCCGCCAGGGCCTCGAACGCCGCCTTGAGGGTCGGCCGCCGGGCAAAGAGCGCGGACTCGAAGTCGTTCCCGGCCATCCGCGCGATGTCGCCCCACCCCCGCAACGCGTCGAGGTCGAGTGCCAGCCCACCGCGCCGGGTGGACGCTGTGCCCTGGTCTATCAAGGCGTATGCCTCCGCCGTCGGCATCCCCTCCGCCGGCACCAGCAACAGCGCGGGAGCCGCCGGCAGCGGGGGCAGCCGTAGCAGCCGCTCGCCATGTCCCCACGCCAGCGCCAGGCGCGCTTCGCTCAGGAAGAACGGCACATCGCTGCCGAGCTTCGCGGCAAATTGGAGCAGTTCGTGCCGGGGGACGGCGTTCCCGGCCAGCTGATTCGTGAGCACCAGCGCCGCGGCCGCGTCGCTCGACCCGCCGCCGAGTCCCGCCTGCATCGGAATCCGCTTGTCGAGGGTCAGGTGCACGCCGAACCGGCGGCCGGTCGCCTGCAGGACCATCTCCGCCGCGCGGACCGCCAGGTTCTTCTCCGGTGGGCCGACATCGGCGCCGCGGACCTCAATGCTGACTGCATCGCCGGCGCGGCGCTCGGCCGTCAATTCGTCGGCAAGGTCCAGCAGGCAGAAGAGGGTCTCGAGTCCGTGGTATCCGGTCGACTCTCTGGCGAGGACCCGCAGAAAGAGGTTGGCCTTGGCGGGAGCGCGCATCTGGAGCGGTGCGTCAGGCATCGGGCGGCGCCTCGCGCGCCGTGGCTCCGAGTCCGAGCCCGGTCTTGGTGGCGGACCAGACGCCCAGCACGGTGATCGGGATGAAGGTGGTGATGTGGTAGCCGACCGCGTACGCCACCGCCTGGCTCGCGCCAATCCCGTAGAGCGCGAGGACCGCCGTGATAGCCGCCTCGAACGGCCCGACATATCCGGGCGCCGATGGCACGGCAATCCCAAAGGCGAGCACCCCCTGGAGGACGACCGCGCCGGTGTAGTTCACCGGCAGGTCGAACGCCAGAAAGGCGAGATAGAAGGAGAGGGCGTTCACCAGCCAAAGCACCACCGACCAGATGATCACCCCGGCGAGCCGCGTCGGGGACTGCAGCACGGCGAGGCCCTGGCGGATGCCCTCGATGACCTCGATCAGCCGCAGTGCCATCCGGTCCGACGGGATGACCCTGCGCACCACGCGCTCCGCGATCCGGGGAAACGCCACCACCAGCCCGGCGCAGGCCAGCGCGGCCAATGCGAGGAGCCCGGCGGTGGTCGCGACCCGCTGGACGGGAATCCCCGCCACCGAGAGTCCCGCGGGCATCCCCGGCAGCAGCAACGCCACGGCCAGGAGGCCGACAACCGTGAGCGCGTCGAACACGCGCTCGACGGCCACCGATGCGAGCGAGGTGGTCAGCCGGGCGCCGGTCAGCCGGCTGGCCGCGACCGTGCGCACGACTTCCCCGGCGCGGAAGGGGAGGAGGTTGTTGGCGGCGAAGCCCATCGCAATCGCGTGCCAGAGCGGCGTCCATGGATAGGGGTCGCCGTTCTCCCGGCGGAGCAGGAGGCGCCAGCGGAAGAGCCGCAGGGGGAAGAGGGAGGTGGCCACGAGGACGGCGGCGAGAAGCCACCCGAGCCGGACGGCGCGCAGGTACCCGAGCGCCTCCGCAAGGTCTACGTCACGAAAGGCCCACCAGAGGAGCAGGGCAGAGAGGGTGACGGCGAGCACGAGCTGCCACACCCGGTGACGCGATCCGTTCAAGCGGATTTCTCGAGCGCCAGCGGGACGAGGTCGAGCAACTCGTCAAGGAGGGGGCGGATGCTGCCCAGCTGCGCACCAGTGCGGAGGAGATCGGACAGATCACGGCGCACGTCGTCGGCGCGGCGCAGGGCGGCGTCGCCGCGGTACAGGAGGGTGCCGATCTCGACGGCCTCCTCGGCCTGAACGGGTGCGGCGGGCGGCGTCGCCACGGGAGGCACCGAGGTTCGCGCCATGCCGTTCCCCGACGTCCGTCCCCGTGCACCGCTGAGACGCGCATAGGTGAGGAAGCTCCCGGCGAGAGAGGCGTCTTCTGTCGCCTCGGCGGGCAGCAACTCCTCCGATTCGGCGCTCGGGGCCAACTCCTCGACGGGGATGATGTCGTCGTCAGGGGCGAGGGACTCAATCGGCACGATGTCGTCCGGGGCCTGACCAAGGATGGCCGCCAACCCCGCGAGCTCCGTCGATGCCCGCTCCGGATCGCTCCGCGGCCCGAGCCCCCGAATCAGGGTGCCGGCAGAGCGGAGTGCGGCGGCAAAGCCTCCGGGATCGCCGGCGGCGCTGCCACTGACGATGGCCAGGCGGACGGCCTGTGCAAAGGTGTCGAGTCCGTGGCCGATCGTCGCGGCCGCGGAGAGGCGAGGGGACTCGAGCGCACCGGTCAGGTTGTAGAGGCGAAGGTCGCGCTGCGTGTCGGACTCCACCCGCTCGAGTTCGTCCGCCGCATGCACCAGGAACTCGCCGTGGGTCAGCAGTTCGACGGACCCGAGGGTGACGGCGGAGGGCTGATCCGGCGGCGTGCCCGCCTGGACGATGCTCGGCTGGCCCTCGGGGCAGAGGGTCTCGATGCCGACGACATCGCGATCATCGGCCAGGCGGCGGATGAGCAGGGCCGCGAAGTGGCGGGACTCGGTGGCATCGGGCTCGGGGCGACCCTGATCGGCGACATCCCGCGAGGCGCGGGTGAGCGCCTGCGCGGCCGCTTCGAACACCTCGCTCACCCCGCTCGGGGGAGCGGCGGCCCGCAGCAGGTCGCCAACAGCCATTTCCAAGCTGTCGAGCAGTTCGGGGAGTGGCGCCAGGTCGGTGAGGGCCGCGAGCCCCCGCAGCGACTGCATTCGCTTCAGGATATTGTGGAGCGGATCGCGCGCGGCCGGGTCGGCGTCGAGGGCGCGCGCTGCGCGGTCGAGGGCGCTGGCCACCAGGGCGCCTTCGCGGGCCACGAATGCCCGGACCCCGGCGTTCAGTTCGCCCCGGCTCCGGGTCGGCGGGCGGCTGCCCTCCGGGGGGCGGCCGCTGATGGATTCGAGCGAGCGGGAGAGTCGGTCGGCGCGCGCGGTGTCGTCGGGAGTCCACTCCCGGGCCTGCCGGACGAGGCGCTTCAGGTCGTCGACCGATTGCCCGACGACCTCGGCCAGGGCGGAGTCCCACACACAGGCGCCGTCCTGGTAGGCACGCGCCACCCCTTCGAGCGCGCCCGCTGCACGGGTGATCTCCGGCTGATTGGCCATCAGCGCCGAGCCGCGCAGGGCGCGGGCATAGCGGACAAACTCCTGGGGAGGCGGGCCACCGTCGGCAGCCGCCAGCCGGGCGAGCCGCTCGAGGTACTCGCCGGCCTCCAGTGCGAAGAAGTCAGTCGGGCCGAGGGGGTTGGGCATGTCGAACCAAGTTAGGGTGTGCGGCGTTCCCGGGAAAGGTTTGGGGGCCGGACTTCGCCCACCAACCGCTTCATCTCCCGGACCGCCTGCTCCATGCCGTCGAAGAGGGCCCGGCTTACGATGCTGTGGCCAATGTTCAGTTCCTCGATCTCGGGAACCGAGGCGACGTCCTGCACGTTCAGGTAGGTGAGCCCATGGCCGGCGTGGACGAACAGCCCGAGGTCGCGGGCGTGGCGCGCGGCAGTACGAAGCGCGTCGAGCGCGGCAGGGCCCTCGCGCCAGTGGTGGGCGTACTCGCCGGTATGGAGTTCGATGGCCGGGACGCCGAGGTCCTTGGCGGCGTCGATCACGTCGAGGGACGGGTCGATGAAGAGGCTCACCCGGCAGCCCGCCTCGTCGAGCCGACGGATCGCGTTCCGGAGCCGGGCGTCCCGGGAGCTGACCAGGAGCCCCCCCTCGGTGGTGACCTCCTCGCGGCGCTCCGGGACGAGGGTCACCTGGTGGGGACGGAGGCGGCAGGCCAGGGCGACGATCTCGTCGGTCAGGGCCAGTTCAAAGTTGAGCGGGGCGGGGAGTTGCTCGGCAATTGCGACCACGTCCGCGTCCTGGATGTGCCGGCGATCCTCGCGGAGATGCACGGTGATGCCGTCGGCCCCGCCCGCCATCGCAGCGCGTGCCGCGGCGAGTGGCTCGGGCTCGTCGGTCCGCCGCGCCTCGCGGACCGTGGCGACGTGGTCGATGTTGACGTACAGCCTGAGTGGCGTCATTGCTCGCACTCCGCGCGCGGTTTACGTTTGAGGCAGTCCACTTTCACAAGGCGGAACGCCCGTGACACTGCGCTGGATTCCCTGTGTACTGCTCGTCGCCGCCTGCGCTGGCGGCAGTGGCGGCGGCACCGGCACCCCGATGTCGAACCGCTCGCCGGAGACGACCGTCAAGGCGTTTCTCTCCGCGGCCCGGGACACCAACCTGACGCTCATGGCGACCTATTGGGGCGGCTCCGCCGGCCCGGCCGCCACGAGCAAGCAGCCGCCGGACTACGAGAAGCGCATCCGGGTGCTGCAGAAGTACCTGACCAACGACTCGGCCAAGGTGGTCGGCCTCGGAACGGTGGACGGGCACTCGGACCAGGTCATGGTGACGATGCGCATGTACGTGGGCAAGTGCCAGAACGCCGTGCCGTTCATCGTCGGGAAGTGGAAGGACCAGTACCTGGTCCAGAACGTGGACGTCACGATGGCGGCCACGCCGGGCAGGCCGTGCGACGACCAGGGCAACCCGATGTAGGTTCACCCGCCCCGGCATTGGTCACTCGGTGAGCTCGATGAGGATGCCGGCGGTGGACTTGGGGTGAAGGAAGGCAATCCGGCAGCCGCCCGCACCCGTCCGCGGCGTCTCGTCGACCAGGCGGTAGCCGGCCGCACGAGCCTGGCGCAGGGCGATATCGAGGTCGGGTACGCGATAGCAGACGTGGTGGATGCCGGGACCGCGGCGCGCGATGAATTTTGCGATAGGGGATTCGGCGTCCCGCGCCTCGAGCAGTTCGACCTCCGACTCGCCGAAGGGCAGCGAGACGATGGTGGCGCCGTCGGCGACCTCGGGCGGGTGAGGCGCCACGCCGAGGACGTCGCGATAGAATTGCAGGGCCTCGTCGAGGTTTTCGACCGCGATCCCGATATGGGCGATGCGAGGGGCATCCGGCACGGAGACTCCGGCGTGGCAGGTTAGTTGGACTCAACTTAACTCCGGGGTGCGCGACCGCGCATCCCGCCGTACTCTGAGAGGGTGGACGCACATGGGGCAGAACACGATTGACGTAACCGAGAGCACCTTCGCCTCCGAAGTGGAACAGCACAAGGGACTGGTGCTGGTGGATTTCTGGGCCGCCTGGTGCGGACCGTGCCAGGTCATTGCGCCGTCGCTGGAGCAGCTCGCCGTGGAGTACACCGGCAAGGTCCGGATCACCAAGCTGGATGTCGATGCGAACCAGCGGGTGGCGGCACGGTTCAACATCCGGTCGATTCCGGCGCTGCTCTTCTTCAAGGACGGAAAGCATGTGGACACCGTGATCGGCGCGGTGCCCAAGCCGGCCATTGCATCGAAGATTCAGCACCACCTCGCGGCGTAGGGCGCCGCGTCCCGGGCCGCCCAGCCGGGCGGCCCGTCCCGCCGAGGGTCTATGCGCGTCAGCGGTACCCGTCTGCTTCACTCCGCCATCCGGCTGAGCGACGTCGCGTTTCCGGCGTCGGACACTCTGCTTGCGCGCACCCGGCTCATCTATCTCCATCTCGACAACCTCCTCTCCTTTGCCAAGCGCGACCGCGACGGGAAGGTGGACGCCTACTTCCTCGGGTATCTCCCCGACGAGCTGATCCTCCTGTTCTTCCGGGAGGGGGAGTTGGTGACGGCCACCGGCATCGGTGCCGGCCAGCGTTCGGTGCTCCCCATCGCCGAAGCGGTGCGCCGCCTCAAGGCCGATCCGGAGCGGGCCGAGGCGGCCTATTGTGCGGCCCCGCTGGCCCAGCTGGAGTGGATGTACCAGGCGTGTGCCGCGCCAGCGGAGCCGTGGGTCGTCGATTCGAAGCATCCCGAGCTGATTTTTCCCCGCGTGGTCGAAGAGTCGCTGACCGGTGGCCTCGAAATCATCTCGAATGGCCGGGTCAACTACCTGCAGTTCGATCGGGGGAAGTTTACCGGCGGATATTTCTATGCGCGGCCCGAGTCAATGCCGCTGCCGGCCTATATCGAGGGGATCTTCCAGCCCGACGCCGAGGGGATCCGGCCCGCGCTCTCCGTCTGCGGAGTGCCGCCAACAGCCGGGCTCCCGGCGCAGGCGCTGCCGTCACAAGTGCGTATGTACCGGGAACTCTTCACCCGAATTTCTGCGGCCCTGGAGGCGGAGCTCCCCGGTGACGGCCTGCGCCGGGTGGATCGGGTCACGGAACGCCTGCTGCCCGGCCACGCGGCACTCGCGCATCTCCTCCCGTCCAACGGCGGGGATCCCTCGATGGTGGCCACTCCCGCCAGTGACCTGACCGCGGATCTGGCCGCCTGGACCGGGGCGCTCCTGACCGAGGTCGAGGTCGTCTCTCCCGGGTCGGGGCCGCAGATCCTCCAGCAGACGACGCGGGAACAGCGCCATCTCCTGCAGGCGGCGGGCTTTTATTCGCATTTTCCCTGGAGCCTCACCTGGTAATTCCCGGAACGCTCTACGTTGTGGCTACCCCCCTCGGACACCTCGGAGACCTGACCACCCGCGCCATCGACATCCTGCGGGCGGTCGACGTGGTCGCCGCCGAGGACACCCGGCGGAGCCGCACGCTGCTGCAGCATATCGGCGCGACACCGAGGTTGATCAGCGTGCACGCCCATACCGAGGCGAGCCACGTGGCTCCCATCCTCGCCCTGCTCGAGGCGGGTCAGGCGGTCGCGCTCGTCACCGACGCCGGCACTCCCGGAATCAGCGACCCGGGTGCCAGGCTGGTGGCCGGGGTGCGCGCTGCGGGTCGGCCGGTCGTCCCCATTCCCGGACCGTCCGCGGTCGCCACCGCGCTCTCCGCGGCGGGACTGCCGGCGGACCGGTATCTCTTCCTGGGGTTTCCGGCCCGGAAGGGTCGGGAGCGGCGCGAGGAGCTGGCGCGCGCCGCGGCCGAACCGTGGACCGTCGTGTTCTACGAGGCGCCACCCCGGCTGGTGGCGCTGTTGCGCGACCTCGCGGAGCTCTGCGGAGCGGAGCGGCGGGCGGTGGTCGCCCGGGAACTGACCAAGCTCCACGAGGAATTCCGCGAAGGCACCCTCGCGGAGCTGGCGGCGTGGTATGCGTCGCACCCGCCGAAGGGCGAAATCACCCTGGTCCTCGCCGGCGCCCTGACCGGACCGGAGTCCGCGCCCGACCTGGAGGCCATCCGGGTCGACGCCGCGGCGCTCCTGGCCGAGGGGCTGAGTCGGAAGGATGTGGTCCGCCGATTGACGGAATCGAGCGGGCTCGGCCGTAATGAAGTGTATCGCCTGGTCATGGAGCTCCCGTGAAATCGTTCAGGCTCCCGCAGCGGAGCCTTCGCCTGCTGATATTCGCCCTGTGCTCCCTGTCCGGGGCCGCCACGCTCGGCGCCCAGGAGGAGTCGGGCATTGTCATCGGTCGGCTCCATTACGACGGCGGCGGCGACTGGTACGCGAACCCCTCGAGCCTGCCCAACCTGCTCGCGGCGGTGCGGGCCCGCACCGACCTGCAGACCGCCGCGCGGGAACGGGTGGTCACCCTCTCCTCACCGACGCTCTGGGACGTGCCGTACCTCTACATGACGGGGCACGGCAACGTGCGCTTCAGCGACGAGGATCTCGTCACCCTCCGGCGGTATCTGTTGCAGGGGGGCTTCCTCCACGCCGACGACAATTACGGCATGGACGAGTCGTTCCGGCGTGAGATCGCTCGCCTCTTTCCCGACCGTCCGCTGGAAGAGGTGCCGCTCGACCATCCGATATACAACCTCGTATACCAGTTCCCGCGCGGTGTGCCCAAGATCCACGAGCACGACGGAAAGCCAGCACAGGGGTTCGGCATCTTTCTCGACGGCCGGCTGGCGGTCTTCTACACCTACCAGTCTGACTTGGGCGATGGATGGGAAGACCCCGACGTCCACAAGGATGATCCGGCCGTCCGGGAGTCCGCGCTTCGCATGGGCGTGAATCTCGTGGCCTACGCCGTGGGGACGGGGCAGTGATTCGCGATGCGACCCGGGCCGCGCTCGAACGACTCGTCGCCCCCCTCGCCCGGCGGGCGATGACCGGCGGCGGGGCGCTCGTGCTCGGTGCGGTGCTCCTCGTGCTGGGAGCGGCAGCCTGGCTGGCACGGCTCGGCGTGGTCGAGTCGCTCTGGTGGGTGCCGACCGCCTGGTTCGCTGCGGTCACGGTGGCGGTCGCGGTGGCGTACCTCCTGGTCCGACGCGCGCAGGAGCTTCGCGTGCCCGCGCTGGCCCGGCGCCTGGAATTTGAGGGTGGGTGGCGGCTTGGCGCGCTGACGGGCATGCTCGCCGACGCGGCCGATGGGGGCAGCGCGGATCTCCACCTTGCCGCCGACAACGCTGCGGCGTCGGACCTCGACTCCCGTGGCCCCATCGCGCTGGCTCCCCTGACCGCGCGGATCCGGCAATCCAACCGGGTGGCGCTGATCGCCCTGGTGCTCGGGGTGGTGGGGCTGGTCGGGGCGGGGCCTGGGCGCGCCCCGGTGCGCATGCTCTGGCACCCGGCGAATGCCCTGGCCCTCGCCACGGGCGCGGTGCGGGTCGACGCCTCCGAACTGGCGGTCAATCGCGGCGAGGAGGTCGCGCTTCGGTTGCGGGCCCCCGGACGCCGCTCCGCCACGCTTTGGAGTCGCGCGCCAGGGGAAACGTGGCAAGCCGAGGAGGTGGCACTCGACTCACTCGGTGAAGCGACGATCAGTTCCGGCCCACTGACCGCCGATCTCTTCGTCCGCGCGACCAGCGGTGGGCGCACCTCCGACACGCTGCATGTGACGGTGCGGATGCCGGCCTTTCTCGGGTCGGTGACCGTGACCGCGCAGTATCCCCGGTACCTCGGCCTCGAGGACGAGTCGCTCACCTTCGGCCCCGATTCGATTGTCCTTCCCGAGGGGACGAGGCTGGTGGTGGAGGGCGAGGCCACGGCGCCGCTCACCACAGCGGAACTGGTGGGCCCCCGGGCGGCGGTCTCGCTCGACGTTGCCGGCGGCCGGTTCAGCGGGCGCACGGTTCCGCTGGCATCGGGCGCCTATCGGCTGGCCCTGACGACCGAGAGCGGTACCCCGCTCGCGGGCAATGACGGCGCGCTTCAACTGTTGATCGCGCCGGACAGCGCGCCGGCCGTCAACATCCCGGTGCCCGGGGCGGACACCCTTGCTCCACTCGGACTTCGGGTGCCGATGGTCGTCGATGCGCGCGATGACCACGGCGTGACCTCGCTCGCCATCGTGAGCCGACGGATCAGCCGGTTCGGGACGGAAGATCCGGAACGACGGGACCTGATCCCGGTGCCGGAGGGTGCGCCCGACCGTCTCATCGTCCCCTATCTGTTCGATCTCGAGGGCCGGTCGCTGCTGCCCGGCGACACCGTGCGCTACTACGCGATCGCCGTCGACAACGCGCCGAGTGGACGGACGGGGCGGTCGCGCGAGTATGTGCTTCGTCTGCCGACCATGGCGGAAGTACGTGCCGCGGAACGTGCGGCCACCGAATCGGTCGGGGCGCAACTCGATTCCCTGGCGGCGGCCAGCAAGCAACTGCAGCGGCAGACCGAAGACCTCTCGCGCGAGGCGTCGCGCTCGACCTCGGAGCAATCGGGCCGCCGTGAGGCGGCTCCGATGTCGTTCGAAGAGGCGAAGCGGGCCGAGGCCGTGGCGCGCCAACAGGAAGCGCTGGTCCGCCAGGCCGAGGAGACGCGGGCAGCCATCGAGGACCTCCAGCGCGCCGCGGCGGAGACCGGGACCCAGGATCCCGAGTTCCAGCGCCGGATGCAGGAGATCGCCGAGCAGCTCGACCGGGCGCTGACCCCGGAAATGCGCCAACAGCTCGAGGAGTTGCGGCAGGCGCTGAGCCAGCTGGATGCGGCCCGGTCGCGGCAGGCGCTTGAGGACCTGGCCGAGGCGCAGCGCCAACTCAAGGAAGCGCTGGAGCGGAGCCAGAAACTGTTCGAGCGCGCCGCCATGGAAGGGGAGATGGCGAACCTGGAGGCCGAGGCGCGCGACCTTGAGCAGGAACAGAGTCGCTGGAATGACGCAGTGGACCAGGCCGACGCGGCACGGAGCGCCGAGCAGGAGGAGGCGCTGGCGGAGCGCGCCGATTCGCTCGCGTCCGCGCTCATGAAGGCGGCACAGAACCTGGACCAGATGCAGCAGGGCGAGCAGGCGGACCGGATGGAGGCGTCGGCAGACGCGGCGACCGAGGCGGCGCAGCAGATGGACCAGGCTGCCGCCTCGGCGAAGGAGGGGAAGCCGCAGGCCGCCAGGCAGCAGGGGAAGCAGGCTGAGCAGAAGCTGCAGTCGCTTGGCAAGACGCTGGAAGAGCAGCGAAAGGATGTGCAGGGTGAGTGGAAGGCGGAGGTGGTGGCCGCGATCGACCAGATGATGGCTGAGACCAGCCGGCTGGCCGACCGGCAACTCGCCATCACCGAGGCGCTGCGAAATGGTGAGTCTCCGTCCACCTTCAGGGCCCAGCAGGCCGCGGTGGAGGAGGGGGTTGAGAAGTTGACGGAGCAGTACAAAGAGGTGTCGGGGGAAAATGCGCTGGTGCCCCCCCAGATCGGGGCGACGCTGGAAGCCGCCAGGCGGCAGATGCAGGCGGCGCTCGACGCACTGTCGACGGCAGTACCCGGCCAGCGTGACGCCACCGGGCGCGCGGGGGAGGCGGTCGACGCCCTCAACGCCGCGGCCTACCAGATGTCTCGCGCGCGGGGTGACGTCTCGGGGTCCGGCTCCGGCTCCGGGCTTGCCGAGGCGATGGCGCGAATGAAGCAGATGGCGCAGCAGCAGGGACAGCTGAGCCAGCAGGGCGCCCAGATGCTGCCGATGGTGGGGAACGGGTCGATGCAGGAGCAGATTCGGCAGCTTTCCGAGCAGCAGCGGGCACTCGCCGAGCAGTTGGAGCGACTCCGCGCGGAGACACAATCCGAAGGGGCAGGGGAACTCGCGGGAGAGGCGCGCGACCTGGCGCGCCAGCTGGAAGCCGGACGACTCGACAAGCGGACCGTGGAGCGGCAGGAACGACTCTTCCGCCGCATGCTGGACGCCGGGCGGACGCTGCAGGGCGAGGAGCAGGACGACCAGAAGGAGCGGCAGAGCACCACCGGCAGCCAGGACGAGGTCCGACTGCCCCCGGCACTGCGAACCCAGTTGGAAGACGACGGCGGGCGGGTGCGTTTGCCGACCTGGGAGCAGCTCCAGGGGCTCTCGCCGGAGGACCGGCGCATGGTCCTCGAGTACTTCAGGCGCCTGACCGAGCGACCGGCACCGTGAAGCGCGCACTCCTGGTGTTGCTCCTTTTGGTCGGGATGTCGGGGCAGGCAGCCGGGCAGACCGAGGCGATGACGCGTGCCTACGAGCTGGAGCGACGCAGCGACTTCGCGGCGGCGGCCACCGCCTACGCGCAGATCCTGCGGCAGTATCCCGACAACCTTTCCGCGCTCCTCGGGCTCGAGCGCTCCCTCGTGCCGTTGCGCCGGGAAGCGGAGCTGGCGTTGCCTGCGGAAGCGTTGCTGGCGAGCAACCCGGCGATCACGGCCGCCTATTCCATTGCGATGCGCGGCTGGGCCGCAGCCAACCGTCCCGACAGCGTGGCGAGCGTGGCGCGGCGATGGGCATCGATGGAGCCGGGGAGCGAGGTGCCCTATCGGGAATGGGGGAACACCCTGCTCAGCCAGCGGGACGGGAACGGCGCCCGCCGGGCGTACCTGACGGGGCGCGAGCAGCTGGGCGATCCGGCGGCCCTGGCAGGCGAGATCGCGTTGCTCGCGGCGGCGCAGAACAACTGGGAGGAAGCGGCGCGGGAGTGGGCACTCGCCATGGACCGGTATCCCGGGTACCGCCTTACCGCGCGCAACGCCTTGCTCCGGGCACCACAGGCCGAACAGGAGCGGATCCTCCGGCAGCTCGCCAAGGGCACGCCCGCCGCACGGCGCCTGGGAGCGGAACTCACCATCCAATGGGGGCAACCCGCCGCGGCGTACGCGCAACTGATGAGCAGCCTGCCGGAAGGGCAGCCGCAGACGGTCGATGCGTTACGGCAGTTTCTCGACGCGGCCCGCGGAGTCGGGGGCCCCGAGGCGGCGACGGTGCGCGGCCAGGCCCTCGAGCAGCTCGCCGACCGGACCAGCGGCAGCGGCGCCTCGCGACTCCGACTCGAGGCCGCCCGGTCCTACGCCGACGGCGGGGACGCTCCATCCGCACGGCGGATGCTCGGCACCCTCGCCAGCGACGGCAGCACACCGCCCGACATGGCCGCCAGTGCGGCCGCTACCCTCGTGACGGTGCTCGTGCGGGAAGGGCAGGTGGATGAGGCGCAGCGGCAGCTCGACAACCTGCGGCAGAATCTCGGCGAGGAGAACGCGGAGCGACTTACGCTCCAGGTGGCCGAGGGGTGGATCCAGCAGGGCAACCTCGAGCGCGCGGAGGCGGTCCTGGCCAGCGACAGCACCGTCGAGGCGCTGGCGGTGAGCGGCCGCATTCGCCTCTATCGAGGCGACCTGGCCGGCGCATCTACCGCGCTACGCTCGGCAGGCCCCTTTGCGGGCACGCGGGAGGAAGCGACGGCGCGCACCGCCTTGCTCACGCTCATCCAGCCGATCGAGGCGGACTCGCTGCCGGCGCTCGGCTCGGCACTCTTCACCCTGGCCCGCGGCGATTCCGCCGCGGCAGTGGCGGAGCTGCTGCAGGTCGCGGATGGACTTCCGCCGGCGGCGGGTGGCGCCGAGCTCCGCCTCCTCGCCGGCCGCATCGAGTTGGCTCGGGGTCGGACCGACGACGCGGAGCGCCTGCTCCGGAGCGCCGCCGACTCCTCGGCTCCAGCGACCGCGCCAGCCGCCGAACTAGTCTTGGCGCGCCTGTTCCTTTCGCTCGACCGGCGCGACGAGGCGGTGGCACTGCTCGAACACCTGATCCTGACCTATCCCGGCAGCGCAGCCGTGCCGCAGGCACGCAGGGTCCTCGACGCCGCCCGCGGCGGCATCCCGGAGAGTTGATGCGACGACGTGATTTCCTGTGGAGCGCCGGCAGCGCCTGTGCGGCGGCTCCCTTTCTTTCCCTGGGCAGGGCCCCGGGCTGGCTCGCGCCCTGGCTCCTGATCCCGATGGACGATGCCCAGGCCGACCACCTCAAGGCGTACGGCGTGGTGTTCCGGCTGCTGGAGCGTGGCGGTCGCGCTGAATGGTTCCTGAACTACCGCGACGGGGCGTTCCTGGTGCCGTCCGACCAGGTGACGGCGCGCGACGCGGCGCTGGCCGGCGTCACCACGGAACCGCTGGACGACGGCGCGCTGCTGGGGATTCGCGCCGAGATCCAGATGGGCAACATGGAGGCCGTCCCGCTCGAGAAGGCGCCGAAGGTGGCCGTCTACGCGCCGCCGAACGCCGCGCCGTGGGACGATGCCGTGACGATGGCGCTGCGCTATGCCGGCGTCAATTTCGACAAGGTCTGGGACCCGGAGGTGCTCACGCCGGGCAATACCGGCCTGGCGCGGTACGACTGGCTCCATCTGCACCACGAGGACTTTACGGGGCAGTACTCCAAGTTCTATCTCACGTACGCCGGTGCCCCCTGGCTCACCGAGATGGTCGAGCGGAACACCGCCATGGCGCGCGCCTTCGGATTTCCGAACGTGCCGGCGGAAAAGCGCGCCGTCGCCGAGGCGATCTCGGCGTACGTGCACCAGGGGGGCTTCCTCTTCGCGATGTGCGCCGCCACGGAGACGCTCGATCTGGCGCTGGCCGGTGCGGGCGTGGACATCGCCGCGGCGTATGCGGACCAGACACCGATGGACCCCAACGCGACGGCCAAGATGGACTGGAGTCGCGCCCTCGCGTTCCAGGACGCCCGGCTCGAGTTGAGCCCCACCGTGTCGCAATTCTCGGATATCGACGGCCACGAGGTCAACTCGCTGAGCCGGCGTCAGCAACTGGGGAGTTTCCGGACGTTCGCCTTCAGCGCCAAGATCGATCCGGTGGCGACGATGCTGGTCCAGAACCATCGGGAGACGATTCCCGATTTTTACGGTCTGACCACGTCGTTCCGCAAGAGCCGCATCAAGCCCGGGGTCACCATCCTGGCCGACGAGCCGGGCGCGCCGTGGGCCAAGTATCTTCATGGTGAGCATGGACAGGGCACCTGGACTTTTTATGGCGGCCACGACCCCGAAGATCCCCAGCACCAGATCGGGGATGCGCCGACCGACCTGTCCCTGCATCCCCATTCGCCGGGCTATCGCCTGATCCTGAACAACGTGCTTTTTCCTGCGGCCAAGAAGAAAGAACTGAAGACGTGAGCGTGAGTCGATACAGCTGGTTCGTTGCCGGATGCCTCCTGCTGCCGTGGCGCCTGGCGGCGCAGGCCCCGAGCATTACTCCTGCCGGCGATCCGTCGGTGCAGCCCGATTCCATCTACCGACTGGCCGTCGATCCCGCCGACTACCCGGACGAGGCCGCGGTCTTCCTGCTGGACGACGGGGTGGTCGTTGTCCAGGCCGACGGCCGGGAGCGCCGCACCTTCCGGCAGATCGTGCAGGTCCTGAAGCAGTCGGCCGTCGAGGGGTTGGCCGAGCACTCGTTCTCCTGGTCGCCGGACAACGAGGAGTTCACCCTCAACTGGATTCGCGTCGTCCGGCCCGACGGCACGGTCATCAGCGACGGCCCCGCCCAGCAGCAGGAGAGCGACGTGCCCGCGACGATGGGGGCGCCGGTCTACGCCAACCGAAAGGTGCTCCGCGCCTCGATGAGCGGCGTCGCGGTCGGGACGATCGTCGACTACAGCTACACGACCGTCAAGACGCGGCCATGGGTGCCGGGTGATTTCTACCAGTGGTGGGGCGTGAGCACGGGCCTCAGCGTGAAGCGCTCCCGCCTCATCGTGGATGCCCCGGAAGGGGAGAAGGTCCGGGTCGAGGAGCGCAACCTCAACTTCCCGAGACAGACGACGCGGGCGGGCGGGCGGCAGGTGCTCACCTGGGCCGCGGCCGATCTCAAGCGGATCAAGCCCGAGGCCTACGCCGCCGACTCGAACGATATCTACATGTGGGTGGCGGTCTCGTCGCCGCTGACCTGGGGCGATATCGGCCGGTGGTACGCCACGCTGGCCGAGGATCGCTATGCCCTTACACCCGAGGTTGCGGGCCAGGTGCGGGAACTTGTGGCCGGGGCCGCGACCGCCCGCGACACGGCCGCTGCCATCCAGCGGTGGGTGGCGCAGGACATTCGATACCTCTCGATTTCCCTCGGCATCGGGGGATACCAACCGCGACTCCCCGCCGAGGTGGTCGCCACCGGCTTCGGCGACTGCAAGGACAAGGCGACGCTCTTCGTGGCGGCGATGCGATCGCTCGGGTTTGACGCCTCCACCGTCCTGACCAGCACGTCCGGCGGTGTGCAGCGCGGGCTTCCCTCGATGGATCAGTTCAACCATGCGATCGCCTATGTCTCGTTGCCCGAGGGCCGGGTCTACACTGACCTGACCGTGGCCTACCTTCCCTTCGGCATCCTTCCCCCCGCGCTGCAGGGGGAGTTCGGCCTGGGGGTTCCCGCCCAAGGCTCCGCCGAGGAGATCACCTTCCCGGAGGAGAAGCCGGAGGATCGGCTGTCACTGATCCAGCTGGCCGGTGGCGTCTCGACGGACGGGAAGTTCAACGGCGACTACAGCGAGGAAGTCAGCGGCTCGCGGCAGTGGCAGTTTCGGGAGATGTTCGAGTCCCCGATGGATTCGGCAGGACGCGCCAACTTCTCGCGCAAGATCGCGCAGGGGTGGTTTCCGGGCTCCAGGGGCGACAGCCTGCAGACCTTCGCGGGCCTTGATTTCGCCGAGCCGGCGCGGGTGTCGCTCGCCGTGCAGGATGGCAAGGCGCTGCGCCGTTCAGGGACCAACTGGATCCTCGAGAATCCGGTGGGGAGCGCCGGAAAGTTCACGGATGCCGCCGACGCGCTGGAAGCCGAACCGGCGCGTCAGTTCCCGATCGACGCCAGCCGGGTGTTCGGGCCGGAGGAGGACGTGATCAAGGTTCGCATCGCGCTTCCGGCTGGGTGGCGCCCGCAGCTCCCGACCTCGGTGCACGCCGCGAGCGAGTTCGGCGAGTACTGGGGCACCTACGCCTTCGTCGACGGGACCTTGGAAATCACCCGCCGCATGATCGGGACGCGCGGGATCTTCCCACCGGACCAGATCGACGCACTGATCGCCTGGTTCCGGGCCATGGGCGAGGACGACGCCCCCTTCATCCTCATCGATCCCGCGCCCGCCCCGTGACCCTCTCCGTCGTGCGCATCCCCGCCGACGTGCGCTCGCTGTTGGCGGGTGAGATTCGCGCGGCCGGCGGGCGCGAGGTCTCGTTCGTGGCCGACGTGGACGAAGAGGGAGTGATCACGGCGGCGCGGGCGATCGCCCGGGGCACGGTCCAGATGGTGCTGGCGCTCCCCGGGGCGGCGCGTCGCGGCCAGATGCTGCTCCACAACCATCCCGGCGGCAACCTCGAACCATCCGAACCCGACCTGGCGGTGGCGGCCCGGCTGCATGACGGGGGCGTCGGTTTCGGAATCATCGACAACGCCGCCGAACGGCTGTACGTCGTGGTGGAGGTCCCGCACGCACAGCAGGTGCAGCGACTCGATCCGTATGCGGTGGTCGAGACGCTGGGGGAGCACGGTCCCATTGCGCGGGTCCTGGGGCAGTACGAGGACCGGCAGAGTCAGCGCGACATGGCGGCGTACATCGCCGACGGGTACAACGACGGCGGCGTGCTGGTGCTGGAGGCGGGCACCGGGGTGGGGAAGTCGTTCGCCTACCTGGTTCCGGCGCTGGCCTGGTCACGCGCCAACGGCGAGCGGACCGTCATCAGCACCAATACCATCAACCTGCAGGAGCAGCTGGTCGGCAAGGACCTGCCGATGCTTCGCGAGGCACTGGCGGAGGAGGGATGGGCGCCCAAATTCGCGCTGCTGAAGGGGTGGCGGAACTACCTCTGTCTCTCCCGGCTTCAGCACGCCACGGGAGCGCAGCAGAGCCTGCTGGAACCGGAAAAGCAGGACGAACTCGTCACCCTCGCGGAATGGGCCTCCCGGACTGCCGACGGGACGTTGAGCGATCTCCCGGTCCAGCCAACCAGCGAGGTGTGGGACGAGATTTCGGCCGAGGCAGACCTCTGCACCCGGGTCAAGTGCAGCTTCTTCGACCAATGCTTCCTTTTCAAGGCGCGGCGCCGCGCGGCCGAAGCGGACGTGGTGGTGGTGAATCACCACCTCCTCGCCGCCGACCTGGCAGTCCGGCAGGCGTCGGACAACTGGGAAGAGGCGGCGGTGCTCCCTCCCTACCAGCGCCTCATCCTCGACGAGGCGCACCATCTCGAAGATGTCGCGGCCTCGCACCTCGGCACGCAGGTCACAAGCCGCGGTGTCCAGCGGCTACTCGGCCGGTTCGAGCGGAACCGGAAGGGGTTGATCCCGTCGCTGGTCATGGAACTCTCGGGGCGGGGCGACCTCCTGAGTCGGGCGAGCCTCGACCTGGTGCGTGAGCGGCTGATGCCGGCGATCGGTGATGCGCGGCGCGCGGCCGAACAGTTGTTCCTGCGCTTGCACGGGCTAGCCGAGGCCGGTGGCGGGGGCCAGCGTCGCCTGACGGACGAGTTCGACAAGGATGAGGTGTGGGAGGAGGGGCTGCGGATGGAGCTCGACGCCCTCCTGTCCAGCTTCGACCAGATCAAGAACCAGGTGGAGACGGTGGAGGACCGCCTGGCGCAGGTGGAGTCCACCGAGCGGGGCGACGCGCTGCTCCAGGAGATGCGCGCCCTGGTGCGCCGGCTGAACAATGTGTCGGACGGGCTCAACCGGACGCTGCGCCCCTCGGCTGGTGGCGCGGCGACCGTGCGATGGATCGAGCGCTCCGGCGCCAAGCGGCAGCACACGCAGCTCTCCGCCGTGCCGCTCGACCTGGCGCCGGTGCTGCGCGAGCTGCTGTTCGAGCGGCTCAAGACGGTGGTGCTGACCAGTGCCACGCTGGCGGCCGGCGGCGAGTTCGAGTTCCTGGAAAAGCGGTTGGGCCTCGCCACCTCACCCAGCCCGGTCACGACGCGGGAAATCTTCTCGTCGCCATTTGACTATCCCTCCCAGTGCCTCTTCGGCATTCCCGACAATTTCCCCGATCCGCGCGAAGACGAGGCGGCGCACGACGCCGCGCTCGCCGAGGCGGTGACCGACCTGGCGCATGCCGCCGACGGCGGGCTCTTTGTGCTGTTCACCAGCCATGCGGCGCTGCGCCGGGCGGCGCAGCAGCTGCGCGGAATGCTCGACCCGCGCTGGCCACTGCTGGTGCAGGGGGAGAGCAGCCGCGACACACTCCTGCGCCGGTTCCGCGAGGCGGGGAACGCTATCCTTCTGGGGACCGATTCGTTCTGGGAAGGGGTGGATGTGCCTGGCCGGGCGCTGCGGGGACTGGTGCTCTGCAAGCTGCCCTTCAAGGTGCCGTCGGAACCGATCACGGCGGCGCGGCTGGAGCGGCTGGCGGAGGCGGGAGAAGACGGCTTCATGGGCTACCTCCTGCCGCATGCGGCGCTCAAGCTGAAGCAGGGGTTCGGGAGGCTGATCCGGTCGACTTCCGATGTCGGTGTGGTGGTGTTGCTGGATCGCCGGGTGGTCACCAAGCGGTATGGGCCGCTGGTGCTCGCGGGATTGCCCAAGGCCGAGAAGGTCATCGGCTCCTGGGCGCAGGTGCGCACAAAGTGCGAAGACTTCTTTGCCCGTCACGGGATGGGGGTACTGGAATGAATATGTCGCGGCCGTCGAAGATCGTCTGCGTGGGGCGGAACTACGCCGAGCACGCGAAGGAACTGGGCAACGCGGTGCCCGAGCGCCCGCTGCTCTTCTTCAAGCCGCCGAGCGCGGTGATCGGGGCCGGGGAGGCGATCGTGCTGCCGCCGGAGTCGTCGCAGGTCGAGCACGAGGCGGAAATCGGCGTGGTCATCGGCCACCGGATGCGGAACGTCACCGCGGTGGAGGCGGAACTCGGGATCGCCGGCTTCACCTGTGTCAACGACGTGACTGCCCGCGACCTCCAGAAGACCGACGGCCAGTGGGCCCGGGCGAAGGGCTTCGATACCTTCTGCCCGGTCGGGCCGGCGGTGGTCGAGGGGCTGGACTGGCGCGGGCTGGAGGTCATCGGACGCGTCAACGGTGTGGAGCGGCAGCGGGGGAGCACCAAGCAGATGATCTTCGACATCCCCCATGTCCTGAAGTACATCAGCGGCATCATGACCCTGGAGCCGGGCGATCTCGTGGCCACCGGCACGCCGGCCGGCGTCGGCCTGCTCAAGCCAGGCGACGTGGTCGAGGTCGAAATCCCCGGAGTCGGCATCCTCTCCAATCCTGTACGGAGCAGCATCCAGTCATGATCACCCCCAGTGCCCGCCTTCTCGCCTTGCCGGGGTATCCACTGGCCGAGTTGCCGGCCATCAAGCGGCGGCTCCTGGCCGCCGGCCGGGACATCATCGACGTCGCCGCCGGGGACAACGATGCGCCTCCGCCGGAGGTGGCGGTGGACGCCCTCAAGCGTGCCATCGACAAGCCGGCCAACAGCAAGTACGGCTTCCAGCAGGGACATCCCGAGTTCCGCCGGGCCTCCAGCGACTACGTCTACCGGCGCTTCGGCAAGCGATTCGACCCCGCCACCGAGACCCTGCCGCTCATCGGCTCGAAGGAGGGGCTGGCGCACATGCCGTTCGCGTTCCTCAACGTGGGCGATGTGGCCATCATGCCCGAACCGGGGTACCAGGCCTACCTCGGCGGGACGGTGCTGTCCGGCGCCGAGCCGCACGTGGTCCCCCTCCGCGAGGAGCACGACTTCCTGCTGGATGTCGACAGCATCCCGGAGGGTGTTCTCCGGCGCGCCAAGCTGATGTTTCTCAACTACCCCAACAACCCGACCGCGGCGGTGGCGACGCACGAGTACCTCGAGCGGGTGGTGGCGCTCTGCCGCAAGCACGAGATCGTGCTGGCGTACGACAATGCCTACTGCGACATCGTCTTCGACGGCTACCGTGCGCCGAGCATCTTCGAGATTCGCGGCGCCCACGAGGTGGCGGTGGAGTTCTTCTCGCTGTCGAAGAGCTTCTCGATGACGGGGTGGCGCATCGGCTTTGCGGTGGGAGAGTCGAACCTCATCGCGCCGCTCACCAGCGCCAAGACGTACAAGGACACGGGGCCGTTCATGGCCGTGCAGGAGGCCGGGGCGGCGGTGCTCGACCAGGCGGAACAGTTGATTCCGACCATCTGCGAGGAGATTGGCCGGCGCCGCGATGCCGCCGTGCCTGCGCTCCGCACGGCGGGGTTCAAGGTCGCGATGCCGAAGGCGGCGATGTACCTCTGGGTGGCGCTCCCGCGGGGGATCAGCTCGAAGGCCTTTGCCCGGCACGCGCTCGAGGCCGAGGGGGTCATGGTGCTGCCGGGGAGCGCGTTCGGGCCGGCAGGGGAGGGCTACTTCCGGATTGCGCTGACCGTCCCGCCCGCCCGTTTGGTGGAGGCGGTCGGCCGGTTGACGAAGGCCCTCGCCGGGGTGCAGGAAGATGGGGGCCGGCACACCGCCTGACCTCCAGCTCCCACGGCCGCCGCGCTGGCCGCCGTGGGCTCTCGCCGCGAGCGTCGTGCTTCACCTGGCGGCGCTCGGGGTCCTGATCCTCTTGTTCGTGCCTGGGGAACGGCTGACGGGGAGCCACCTCCTGAGGTCGCTCTCGACGCGACCACTTCCGCAGAACCGCGAAGTGCTCGTCGCGCTGCTCCGCGCGCCAACGCCCGCCTCTCCGCCTGCCACCGCGCGATCCCCGTCGGCCTCGACACCCTCCGTGCCAGTGGACGATCGGTTGTTCGTGACCCCAACGCCGGCAGATGGGGTGGCAAGTGACACGGCACCGTCATGGGCGGTACCCGGGCAGCAGCCCGCCAGTCCTTGGCGTGCGTTCGGCAGTGGAGTGTTGTGGGACCGGCGCGCGCCGGCTGTTCCGGGCGCTGCACGCACTCACGCGGAGCTGACCGACAGCGCGGTCAAGGCGGTCATTAATCACTATCTCGATTCGCTGGCGGCGCTGCCGGGGGGGCGTCTGCTCCCCCTTCCTGGAAGGCCATGATCGGCGGGCGGGAGTACGGCATCGACGGCCAATGGATCACGGTGGCGGGCGTCAAGATCCCCAGCCTCATCCTGGCGCTGATTCCGATGCCGAACGGCGGCAACGAGTCAAAGGCGCTCGATGTGCAGGGCCGGATGCGGGCCCAGGACTACCAGCTCTCGCTGCCGCGTGCGGCGACGGCGGCGGAGCAGCGGGAGGAGATCAGGAAGATCCGGGAGCGGGAGGCCGCCGAGCATGAACTCAACCAGCAGCAGCGCGAGGCGCCGGCGGTGCCCTAGAGCGGCTCCATCTTCTTGACGGCGCCCCGGTTCACCAGCACCCGGATGTTGTTGCTGTTCGGGTCGACCGGCACCACGAAGAAGAAGGGCCGGTTCGGCGGGAACCGGTTGGTCAGGCCGACCATCACCTCGCCATCGGGAAACTGCATCGAGACGGCGGTCGAGCCGTGCGCCCGCGGGTCGGCGGGGTCGAGGGTGTGGCCCTCGTGGCGCGCCATGTCGCCCTCGAGGGAGCGCACGAAGAACAGCGCCTTGAGGTCCTTCAGCTTCACCTCGGCGGTGATCCCCTCCGGGGGGCGGAGGTGAAAGGCGGGCTTGGCGGGGTCGACATCTAGGCTGGTGCCCTTGAGGATCCTTCCGTCGAGATAGCGCGCGACCACCAGGTTGTTCATGTCCCCTCCCTCAAATTCAGAGACAGCTCTCGGATCCGCGGCTGACCATCAATGGACCGAGCATGGCCAGGCGTCGGATGGCGTCAGCAGGGCCGGAACATCAACCAGGTCTCGAGCTCCGGGGCGACCCGCACATGGGCGGTGACGTGGTACCCGAAGTGTTCGTAGAGGATAACGTTGCGCGCCAGTTCGGTCGTGAGTGACACCCCAGTCGAACGAGGATCGGCTTCAGCGAGCGCGTGGACGTGCTCAAGCAGCACCCGACCGAGTCCGGACCCGTGATGGGAACGCAACACACCGATCATGCCGAGATGGTGATGTTGCGGGCCATGGTTGTGTTCGCGACTCGCCCGGCCGTAGGCCTCGTACCGGGTTCGCGCATCGTCTCCCAGTTCTTCCCAAGCCGATTTCCGAAACGCCTCGAATGCGGGTGTGAGTGCGCCTTTCCCGGGGAGGTCGATCATCGCCCCGCCGACCATCGTGCCGGCCGGGTCGTCGAGCCCCAGCATCAGGCCGTCCGGGTTGGCGCGCGCGGCGACGAAGAGGCCGCTGAGTGTGGTGAGGCGGCCGGCGTAGTCGGGAGTATCCCCAAGGACGTACCGCATGACCGGATAGTTGTAGAAGGCGTCGCACAGCACGGTGACCACTTCCTCGGATCGTTCAGTGGGGAGGACGGTCACAGCCATGACGGGGCCTCGAGTGTGTGGCGGGAGATGTGTGCACCAGTATTGGATTCGGGTGGGGTGGTGTCAAGCAGTTGAGACGTCGGTCGAGGTGCGGAGCTCGAAACTGCTTGAAGTTCCAAGTCCTTTGTGGTAAGTCTGTTAGGGAGATTCGAGGCAGGCCGCCTGTGTGTTTCAGGGCCCGTGAAACGTCTCCTGTTTATCCCCCCTGCATGACATGCCGGATGGACTCATGACACGATTCATCAGGGTATCGCTCGTCTCTGCGGTCGGAGCGTTTTCGTTGGCCTGCAACGACCAGCCGACCGAGTCAGTACCCCCGGTCATCGCTTCGGCCACGACCCTTCCCACCGAGGCCGTCCCGGGCTGGCAGCTCGCGGACACCGCGAAGGTGATCCTTCTGGACGACGCCGGACAACCGGTTTCGGGGGTCGAGGTGACGTGGTCAGTACGGGAGGGCGGGGGAAGCGTTACGCCGGTCAACACCGTGACCGATGCCGCCGGCGTCTCCGCGGCGGTGTGGACGCTGGGGCCGGTGGCTGGGGTGAATCAATTGCGGGCGAGCACCATTCTTGGCG
>JAWKQM010000021.1 GCA_041390145.1 Gemmatimonadales bacterium
GACGAGCGCACGCTGCGCGAGTCGTGCGCCAGCGTGCTCGAAATGGACGGCTTCAACATCACCGTCATCGGCCGCGGGGAAGAGGCGCTGGAAGCGGTCAAGCGCCGCAAGTTCGACATCATGCTGGTGGATCTGTACATGTCGCAGGTCAACGGCATGGAGCTCCTCCGTGCGGCCCTCCAGCACCATCGCGACACCATCGTGGTGGTCATGACCGGCAACCCGAGCGTGACCAGCAGCATCGAGGCGCTCCGCGCCGGCGCCTGGGACTACCTCCCCAAGCCCTTCTCCGCGACTCATTTGCAGGTCCTGATCGGCCGCGCCTCCCACGCGGTGATGGTGACCCGGGAGACCCACGACCTCCGGGCCCAGCTGATGGCGCAGTCCGGCATGGGCGAGAAGTTCCACATGATCGGGGTGTCGCCCAGCTTCCGTAAAGCCGTCGATTTGGCGCGGAAGGTGGCCGGCACCGACGCCTCCGTGCTCATCAGCGGTGAGAGCGGCACCGGCAAGGAGCTCATTGCGCAGTTCATTCACCACCACAGCCGGCGGGCCAGCCGGCAGCTGGTGCCGATCAACGCCGCCGCGCTGCCGGAACCGCTCCTCGAGAGCGAGATGTTCGGGCACCGGAAGGGCGCCTTCACCGGCGCCGACCGCGACAAGCCCGGCCTCCTCGAGACCGCCAACGGCGGGACGCTCTTCCTCGACGAGCTGACCGAAATGCCGATGTCGCTGCAGGCCAAGCTGCTCCGCGTCATCCAGGACGGCGTGGTGCGGCGGGTCGGCTCCGAGCAGGCCGACGCGGTGGTGGACGTGCGGTTCGTTTCGGCTATGAACCGCGATCCCGAGGAAGCGGTCAAGCAGGGGCTCCTCCGCGAGGACCTCTACTACCGGCTCCGCGTGGTGCCGATCAAGCTCCCGCCGCTCCGGAAACGGCTCGAGGACATTCCGATCCTGGCCACGCACTTCCTGACCCACTACTGGCAGCGCCACCGGCAGGCCGGCGATCGCGCCCCGCGCCTCAGCGAGGATGCCATGGCATTCCTCCGCAGCCGCCCCTGGAAGGGGAATGTGCGCGAGTTGCAGAATGTCATCGAGCATGTGGCGGTGCTGGCCGAGCCGGAGCACCTGATCCAGCCCGACGAGATTCCGATCTATGACGACGCGACCGACTGGCCGGCGGAGAGTGCCGCGATGCCCAGTGGCGTGATGGACGAAGGATTCCACAGCGCGAAGGACCGGATCATTGCCCACTTCGAGCGGGAGTACCTGACCCGCCTGGTGGGCCGCGCTGGCGGAAACATGTCGAAGGCGGCGCGCCTCGCCAGCATCGACCGGACGACGCTCTACCGTCTAATGGATAAACATTCGTTCCAGCGCAGCGACCTCGATGGAAGCAGTGCGTGAGTAAGGACCCGCTGACCGCCTCACCCCCCGCCATCCCCGACGCCTCCCTCGGTGGCGTGGATGACCGCCTCTGGGTGGCGCTCGAGCGCGCCGCCAGCAGGGTCACCGCCGAATGGCGCCTCCTCTCGGAGGATGCGGTTTCGGCGGAGGAGGCCGGGGCGGGGCTGGCGCACCTGCTGGGCGGGATGCTCCGCATCGCCATGAACGAGGAGCCGGACGTCGAGGCGCTGCCTCGGTCGGTCCTCGGGCGCCGGTTGCTCGCGGTGCTCCGGCGGCATTTTGTGAAGGAAGCCCGTGCGCTGGAGCAGATGCCCGACGCCGGTCAACTGCTCACCGTATTCGCCTGCTTCGAGAGACTCTACACCTACCTCGAGTCGGACTGGTCGAAGCGCTTCGCCGAGCGGATGGGTGGGGCGGGGGGCCTGGAACTCGTGGTGGAAGTGGCGCACGACTTCCGGAGCCCGCTGACATCGATCCTCTTCCTGGCGGAGACGCTCAAGCACGGGCGCTCAGGGCCGGTCACCCCCCTGCAGGAGCGGCAGCTCGGCCTCATCTACAGCGCCGCGTTCGGCCTGAGCGGCGTGGCGTCCGACGTGGTGGAACTCGCTCGCGGGGGCGATCGCCTTGTGGAACTCGAGCCGACGCCCTTTTCGCTGGCCGACATCTTCGAGTCGGTGCGCGACATCACCGAACCGATCGCGGTGGAGAAGGGCCTCGAGATTCGCCTGGTGGCACCGGAGTCCGACCTCCGGATCGGGCATCCGGTGGCGCTCTCTGCGTACTCCTCAACCTCCTCAGCACCAACGCCCCTCAAGTTCACTGACGAGGGTGTGGTGGAGGTTGGGGGGCGCAGGCTCGAAGGCGACGCCCTGGAGTTCTGGGTGCAGGACCTGGTCGGGATTCCTCCTGCGTCGATGGTCTCCTCTATGAGCCGTCCCGCCGCCGCCAGCGTCCCGGCGAGTATGCCTTTCCGGCTCCGGCCTCGGCCTTCCATCTGCCGGAAGCTGATCGAGGTGATGAAGAGTTGAAGGTCGATTCCGAGGAGGGGAAGGGGACACGATTCCACTTTACGATCGAGCTTCCTGCCGCGGCTCGGTGATATTGTCGTCACCCCCGGCCCCCGGCTTTCGCCGGGGCAGGGTCGCCGGGGTCCAGTACAGCCTCCCCTGCCTCCCCACCGCCCAGCCGCCCTGTCGCCCTGTCGCCCCGCCGCCCCGCCGCCCCGCCGCCCCGCCGCCCCGCCGCCCCGCCGCCCCGCTGCCCCCCCTGCACTGCTATATTTTACGGTTCCATCACTTTGGAGCCCTAGTCGTGCCTACCAGCCATCTCGCCACCCTCTTCCAGGAACGGGTGCAGGCGCATCCCGACCGGGAACTGGTGGTGCATGGCGGGGTGCGGCTGAGCTACGCCGAGGTGGATCGGCAGGCGGCAGGGCTGGCGGCATCGCTGGAGGAGCTGGGGGTTGGGGCGGGGGATACGCTGGCCGTGGACCTCCCCAATTGGCCCGAGTGGGTGGTGGCGTTCCTGGCCGGCGCCCGGCTCGGCGCCACCGTAGTGCCGCTCGATCCGGGGCTCAGCTTCCACGAGCTGAAGTACCAGCTCAGGCACTCCGAGGCGAAGGCGGTCGTGACCCCCGAGATCTGGGGTGGCACCGACTACCTCGAGCTCTACGAGGAGATGCTTCCGGACCTCCCGGACCTGCGCCACGTGATCACGGTGGGGCCGGAAGATCTCTGGACGGATGACAGATTTTTGCAGTTCGAGGATCTAGCCGCCAAGGGAGCTTCAAACGGCGAGCGAGGGGAGCCCACGCGTCGCTTTAGCGACATCAGCCGAGCCGCGGCTTCAGCCGCGACTTCGGGGCCGGCGGTCGAATCGGCTTCAGCCGCGAGCTCAGACGAGCCACTGGCGCTCCTCTACACCTCCGGCACGATGGGCAAGCCGAAAGGTGTGCTCCTCTCCCACCGGAACCTCGTGGACACGGCGCGGCTGAGCGCCGAGGCGCTGGAACTGGTCGAGGGCGACCGGGTGCTGGGCACGGTGCCCTTCTTCCACGTCTTCGGTGTCTCGACCGTCATCTCGACGATCGCGGCCGGCGGCACCCTGGTGCTGCAGGAGCGGTTCGAGGCGAGGGAAGCGCTGGAACTGCTCGAGCGGGAGCGGATCACCGTCTGCCACGGTGTGCCGACGATGTTCCAGCTCCTGATGCGGGACAGGACGTTTGCGGGCCGCGATCTCTCGGCGCTGCGGACGGGGGTGGTGGCGGGCGCGCCGGTGTCGCCCGACCTGGTGCGGACGATTCGCGCCTGGTGCAATGTGGAGATCGCGTACGGGCTCACGGAGACGGGCCCCACCATCTGCATGACGCGGCCCGGCGACCCGGCCGAGCGTCGCGCGCAGACGGTGGGATGCCCGCTCCCGGGGGTGGAGGTGAAGGTGGTGGATTTGGCGACCGGGAGCCTGCATGGGCCGGAAGCGGTTGGCGAACTTGCGGTGAAGGGCGCCAACGTGATGCTGGGGTATCACCGCATGCCGGGCGAGACGGCACGCGCCCACGGACCGGAGGGGTTTCTCCTCACCGGCGACCTCGTGGTGGTGGACGAGGCGGGCGCCGTGCAGATCGTGGGTCGCCGCAAGGAGATGATCATCCGCGGCGGCAACAACGTCACGCCCAGAGAAGTGGAAGACGTCCTCCGGACCCATCCGGCCGTGGACGATGTATGCGTGGTCGGCGTCCCCAACGAATTGCTCGGGGAGCTGGTGTGCGCCTGCGTCGTGCCGGTGGAAGGGGCCATCCTGACCGGCGACGAACTCAAGGAGTTCGGTCGCGACCAACTTGTGGACTACAAGGTCCCTGACCTCGTCCGCTTCTTCGACGCCTTCCCGATGACCGGGTCCGGGAAGGTCAAGCGAATGGAGCTGGCGAGAGTGGTGGACCTGGAGCTGAATACTACGTGAACAACCGTCACATCATCCGCGCCGGCCGTCCGGTCGCCGCGACCGCCGCCACCGTGCACGCCCCGAACGCGGCGCTGCTCATCGACTTCGACAACGTCACCCTCGGCATCCGCTCGGACCTGACCAAGGAACTGCGGACCCTCCTCAACAGCGACATCATCAAGGGGAAGGTGGCCGTGCAGCGGGCCTACGCCGACTGGCGCCGCTATCCGCAGTACATCGTGCCGCTCTCGGAGTCGTCGATCGACCTGATCTTTGCCCCGGCCTTCGGCACCAACAAGAAGAACGCCACGGACATCCGGCTCGCGGTGGACGCCATCGAGCTGGTCTTCACGCGTCCGGAAATCGGCACCTTCATCCTCCTCAGCGGTGATAGCGACTTCTCGTCGATGGTCATCAAGCTGAAGGAGTACGGCAAGTACGTCATCGGCGTCGGCATCCGGGAGTCGGCCAGCGACCTCCTGATCCAGAATTGCGACGAGTACTACTCGTACAGCGACCTGGCCGGGCTCACGAAGGAGGAGGACACCCCCTCCATCCAGCGCGACCCGTGGGAGCTGGTCCGCGAGGCCGCGGCCCAGATGGTCCGGAACGACGACGTGATGCGTTCCGACCGGCTGAAGCAGGTGATGAAGCAGATCGACCCGCACTTCGACGAGAAGAACGCCGGGTATAGCCGATTCAGCAAGTTCGTGACCGATGCCGGTGCCAAGGGGATCCTGGTCGTCAACAAGATGGAGAACGGCCAGTACGAGATTGCGCCGGTGGCAGGTGGCGTAGAGCCGCCACGGCGGGGCAGCGGGGCAGCGGAGCAGGGGGGCCGGACGACCGCGGGTCAGCGGGGCCGCGGGGCCGCCGCAGGGGCACGGCATGCCGTGCCCGAGCCGACCGACGCACCGATCCCTGACGAGAAGAAATCCCGTGGCCGTCGACGGGGCGGCCGGGGTCGCGGCCGTGGCGAGGATCGTCCAGCTGCCGAGGGCGTGGCTGCGGCGACCGGGCCGAAGGGGCTGACGCTTGCGTCGGCGTTCGGGCTGATGTCGCAGGTGCTTGCCGAGCTCCCGAACCCGGTGGCGCACGACGCGCTCCGGGCCCGGATGGCGGCGCTGCATGGCCGTGAGGACCCCCTGCTCGAGGAGGGCCGCTTCACCAAGCTTCTCCGCCAGGCAAACGACGCCGAAGTGGCGGACGTCCGGAAGACCGGCGACGACAGCTACGAGGTGTCGGTCCACCCGACCGACATCGCGGTGCCGCGCCAGCGCCCTGCGGTCGCGCCGTCGCCGGCGGTGGAGGCCGTAGCCGCTCCCCACTGACGGCGCCAAGGCGGCGCCGGCTGCTGCGGTGGCCACCATCGTCCCGACAGGACAGGGTCGGTTCCGCCGTGGAGCGCGCATGGGCGCGGCGAAGGCCGAAATTCCCGCTGGTGGGGAATGGTAATGGTTGATGATGACGGCGGGGCAGCGGCAAAGCGGGGCCGGGGAAGCCGCAGGCGGCGTAAAGAAGTCGTCGGAAGGCGGCCAAGACTGCCAAGCCGGCCAAGGCCAAGGCCGAGGCAGACAGGAAGGCCGCGGCGGCCCCGGCAAAGAAGAAGCAGGCGGCCCGGAAGCCACGGGCCAAAGAAGGCGGAATGAGCAGGACGAAACGGGCAGCCCTGCTGCCCGTTTCCTTTTCCGCCGCCCCGCCGATGTGGTGGCCGTGAGCTGATCGGCCCCTGATCGTCTCGACGGTGCGTGGCACCCGGACCGCGGGGAGGATCGTCGAGGCCGAGGCCTACCTCAGGCACCGCGATCCCGCCTCCCACGGCTACGAGCCGACGCCACGCCCAGAATGAAGGGCTGTACGGCCCGGCCGGCAGCTGGTACGTCTACCTATCCTACGGCGTGCACTGGTGCGCCAACCTCGTGGCAGGTCGCACTCCGAACGAGGGGGCGGTGCTCCTCCGAGCGGTGGAGCCGCTCGAGGGCCTGCCAACCATGCGCCGCCGGCGGGGCGGGGTGGCCGACCGCCTCCTCGCCGCTGGTCCCGGCCGGCTCACCCAGGCACTCGGCATCACCCGCTCCCTCGATCAGCGCACGATGCGTGGGGCTGTGGTCCAGATCCACCAGGGAGACCCCCTGGCGCCTCCAGTGGCCACGCCGAGAATCGGCATCACGAAAGCCGTGGACTGGCCCCTGAGGTTCGTGGAGGGCGGCACTCGCTGGGCGTCCCGGCCCAGCTGAGTGGTTGAAATACAAAACGGGCGCACCATGCGGTGCGCCCGTTTCGCGTATCTGAGAGGCCGAGTCTAGTCGATGTCGTCGCGCGACTTGCCGAGGCTGAGGCGAATGCCCGCCTGCCCGGTGAACACCGTGCCCACGAGGTCGATGTCGTTGCCACCCGTGGCGGCGGAGACCGACCCGAAGACGTTCAGGATGCCGACCCGGACTTCCACACCGCCGACGGCCTGCATGAACCCGTAGCTGCCGTAGTCCTCGGCCTGCTGCTGGTTCGCCTGCCGCTCGGTGTTGTCGACGAAGGTGCCCTGAACCTGGAGGTTCGAGAGGGTCTGGATGCCCCAGCCGATGCCCACGAAGGGCTGGACATGGGACTTGAGGGGATACGCCATCAGCATGAAGTAGAAGCGATTGATATTGTCGAAGTTGACCAGGCGGCTGGGGCCGACCCCCGCTGCGTCGGGCATGGAGGCGGTTTCACCGCTGCCGAGGCCGATGTCTGCCGCCAGGAGCAGGGCAGCTCGCTTGGCGGTGATCAGCGCATTCACCCCGAACATCGGGATGGTGCCGCGGGACTGGGCGTCGGTCTCGAAGTTCATGCCGCCCACGGAGGCGCCGACATAGAAGCGATTGGCGCCCACACCAGCGGACTGGGCGCTGAGCGAGGTGGCGCCGGCAAGGGCTGCCAGGCCGAGCGTCGCAAGGGCACGGGTGAGCACACGCATCAGTCTGCCTCCTGGAAGAATCGGCCCAAGGGGGTCCGAGGACCGGTCACGGCACTGCGAATGGTGTCACCTTCGGGCAAATTCCTTGCCCCCACGGCCATGGGGGGAAGGAACAAGGCCTGTCCAAGATAGGAAGGATTGGTCTAAAACACTAGACCCCAAGGGGTTGACCTAGGTCAGCTCGGGCAGATTGGGAGCGTCCTGGGGGTGGGGGAGACGGGGGGGGGCCGCGCACCGACTTGCAGGGTGACGCGGCGGTTGCAAGACGCCTAGGTCAAGGCGGGGGGCCTGTTTAGATCAGCCCCAGCTTCGTCCCCACCTTCTTGAACGCCGCGAGGGCCTCATCCAGGTCGGCCCTCGTATGAGCCGCGGACACCTGGCAGCGGACCCGGGCCTGCCCCTGGGGTACGACCGGGAACCCGAATCCCGTCACGAACACCCCCTCGTCGAGGAGCATGTTGCTCATCTTGATGGCCGCCGCGGTCTCGCCGAGGATGACCGGGATGATCGGCGTCTCGCCGGGGAGCGGCGCAAAGCCGAGCCCGAGGAGCTGCTCCCTGAAGTAGTTCGCGTTCTCACGGAGCCGGGTGACCCGTTCCGGGTGCTGCTCCAGGAACTCGATGCTGGCCAGCGCGCTGCCCGCCACGGTGGCCGGCAGGGCATTGGAAAAGAGCTGCGGCCGTGCCCGCTGGGTCAGGTAGTCGCAGACCTCGGCGGTGCCCGCCACGAAGCCCCCGGCCGCCCCGCCCAGAGCCTTGCCGAGGGTCGAGGTGATGATGTCCACCTCCCCCACCATCCCGAAGTGCTCGGCGGTGCCGCGGCCGGTCTTGCCGAGCACGCCGGTTGAATGGGAGTCGTCCACCACCAGCACCGCCCCGTACTCGCGACAGATGGTCGCGATGTCGGGGAGCTTGGCAATGGCCCCTTCCATCGAAAAGACGCCGTCGGTAATCACCATCTTCACCTTGCGGTCGGTGGCGGCGGCGAGCTTGGCGCGCAGGTCGTCGAGGTCGCCGTGCTTGTAGACGCCGGTCTGGCACTTGGTGATCGCCTTGGCGAGCCGCAGGCCGTCGATGATGGAGGCGTGGTTGAGCTGGTCGCTCAGGATGAGGTCGTGTTCGGTGAGCAGGGTGCCGGGGACCGCCTCGTTCGCGTTCCAGCAGCTCACGAAGCTGAGGGAGGCCGACGTCCCGACCAGCCGCGCGCAGGCCTGCTCCAGCTCCCGGTGGATCGAGAAGGTGCCGCAGATGAAACGGACCGAGCCGGTGCCGGCGCCGTACCGGTCGAGCGCCTTCTTGCCCGCCGCCACGACCGCCGGCTCGTTGGACAGCCCGAGGTAGTTGTTGGAGGAGAGGATGATGACGGAACCGCGCCCCTCCATCTCCACCCGCGCGGCCTGCGGGCTGGCCAGGTAGTTGAGTGTCTTGTACACGCCGTCGGCCTTGAACTGCGCCAGCTCGGCATGGATGCGTGCGTCGAGGTTGTTGCTCACGAGCCAATCTCCAGGATGACCTTGCCGGCCTGCCCGTCCTTGATGACCTGGATGGCGTCGGCAATCTTGTCGAGTGGGAAACGGTGGGTCACGACCGGCATCGGGTCGATCTGCCCCGCCCGCAGGTACCGCTGCATGACATGCCAGGTGTGGTACATCTTGCGCCCGGTCACGCCGTAGAGCGTCAGGCCCTTGAAAATGATGTCCCGCGCAAAGCTGACCTCGGTCGTCTTGCTCGGCGTGCCGAGCAGGTTGACGCGGCCGCCGAGGCGGGCCACCGCGAAGGCCTGGGCGTGACCGGCGGGGTGGCCGCTCATTTCGCACACGAGATCGACGCCGTCGCCGTTGGTCAGTTCCTTCACGCGCGCGGGCACGTCATCCCTGGTCGGATTGAGCGTAACGTGCGCCCCCATCTGCTTCGCGATGCCGAGCCGCTTGTCGTTGAGGTCGCTGGCAATGACCAGCGAGGCGCCGGCAGCGCGAGCCACCCCGACGGCAAAGCAGCCGATGGGGCCGCACCCCAGCACCAGCACCGCGCTCCCGATCACGGCGTCGCCCTCGAGCACGGTGTGGAAGGCGTTCCCCATCGGGTCCATGATGGCGCCGATTTCGGTGGGGATGCCGCCGAGCTTCATCACGTTGGAGGCGGGCATCGCGATGTAGTCGGCAAAGGCGCCGTCGCGGTCCACGCCGATGATCGAGGTGCGCTGGCAGAGGTGCCCGTTGCCGGTGCGGCACTGCAGGCAGTGCCCGCAGATTATGTGCCCTTCGGCGGTCACGAGGTCGCCGACGTCGAGCAGCCCCTCCGCCTCCGCCTCCGGCCCCAGCTGCTCGATCCGCCCGGCGAATTCGTGGCCGATCACCACGGGGGGCTTCAGCCGGTTGCTGGCCCAGGAGTCCCACTCCCAGATATGGAGGTCGGTGCCGCAGACGCCCGCGTGATGCACGCGGATCAGGACATCGTTGGGGCCGCAGGCGGGGATGGGCACTTCCCGCAGCTCCATGCCGATGCCGGGGGCGGTTTTGACGAGTGCGCGCATGGAGAGCCGGGGTTGGGGTAGGGCGGAAATATAGCGAGGATGGCGGACTAGGCCCGCTCGATGCGCACCGCGCTCACCTTGAAGCTCGCGATCTTCGCATAGGGGTCGAGCGCCGGGTTGGTCAACAGGTTGGCCGCCGCTTCCCGGTAGTGCATCGGCACGAACACCTGGCCGCGGGCCTGCCGGCCCGAGGCGCGCACGCCGATCAGGATGCTGCCGCGCCGGGAGGTGATGCGCACCGTCTCGCCATCGGACACGCCGAGCTCGGCGACATCCTCCGGGTTCATCTCCACGGTGGGCACTGGCTCCCGGGAGTCGAGGCCGGTGGAGCGCCGTGTCATGGTGCCGGTGTGCCAGTGGTACATCTGGCGGCCGGTGCCCATCACGAACGGGTATTCGGCGTCCGGCAGCTCGTTGGGCTGCAGGAACTCCACCGGAACGAAGAGCGCCCGGCCGTCGGGCGTCGGGAACTTGTCCGCGAAGAGGAAGGCCGTGCCGTCGGAATCCTCCGTCAGCACCGGGTACTGCAGGCCGAAGTTGTGACGCCGGAGGCCGTCGTAGGTGACGCCGCGCCACGAGGGCGTGACCGACGCGATTTCCCGCATCACGTCCTCGGCGCCGGCGTATTGACTCTTGAGCCCGAGGCGCTCGGTCAGGTCGATCAGGATATCGAGATCGCGGCGGGCCTGGCCGGGAGGCGACAGGGCGGGGGAGGAGAGCTGGATGCGCCGTTCGGTGTTGGCGAAGGTCCCCTCCTTCTCTGCGAACGACGAGCCCGGCAGCACCACGTCAGCCCACCGTGCGGTGTCGGTCAGGAAGAGGTCCTGCACGCCGAGGAACTCGAGACCCCGCACCCACTCCTCCGCGTGCGCCACGTCGGGGTCGGAGATGACCGGGTTCTCGCCCATGATGTACAGACCACGCACCCCGCTGCCGGGCTTGGTCATTTCCGTCACCATCAAACCGTCCTGCAGGGACAGCGCATCCTCGGGGAGCCCCCACGCCTTGGCGTAGTCGGCGCGGTTCTCCGGCTTGGTCACGGAACGGTAGTCGGTGTACGCGAAGGGGATGGCGCCGACGTCGCTGGCGCCCTGCACGTTGTTCTGGCCGCGGATCGGCAGCATCGCCGCACCCCACCGGCCGATCATCCCGCACGCCAGCAGCATGTTGAGCAGACTGGCCACAATGTCGGTGCCGCTCGCGTGCTGGGTCAGCCCCATGGCCCAGAGTGTCGAGGTGTTCGGGCCGCCGGCGTACAGCTCGGCGGCCAAGGCAATCTTCTCGGCGGGCACGCCGGTGAGCTTCTGCCCAATCTCGAGCGTGTAGGGCGCCACGGCGGCGCGCACCTGGTCGAACTCCTTCGTCCGGGTGCGGATGAACTCCTTGTTCTCGAGCCCCTTGGCCAGGATGTGATTGAGCATGGTACTGTAGAGCGCCACGTCGGTGCCGGGCAGGAGCTGCAGGTGCACGTCGGCCAGGGCGGCCAGTTCGGTGCGCCGCACGTCGGCCACGACCAGCTTGGCGCCCTTGGTCACCGCCCGCTTGATCAGCGCGCCGAAGACCGGGTGGTTCTCGGTGGTGTTGGCGCCGGAGATGAAGATGACATCGCACGCCTCCTCGATTTCGCGCATCGAGCCCGAGGCCGCCGAGGTGCTGAGGGCGCGGCTCATGGCCGACACCGAGGTGGAATGGCAGAGCCGGGTGCAGTGGTCCACGCTGTTGGTGCCGAGGGCGCCGCGCACCATCCGCATGAAGAGGTAGTTGTCCTCGTTGCTGCACTTGGCGGAGGAGAGGGCGGCAAGTGCGCGGGGACCGTGCTCGGCCTTGATGCGGAGGAGTTCCTGGGCGGTGAGGCTCATCGCCTCCTCCCAGGTGGCCTCGCGGAAGGCGTCATACCACTCGGCGGGGGTGGTGGCGCGGTCGCGCACGTCGCCGTCGCCCACGATCGGCAGCCCGGTCTGGGGCGGCTTCCCGATGCTGCGCTTCGGGGGGCGCGGCTTCTTGCCGCCGCCGATTTCCTCGATGGTCTGCCACGGGCCCTCGCGGTGGCGCGGCATTTCGCCGGTCCAGCGCCAGCGCCCGCCTTCCTGCACCCACCCCTTCCGGATTAGCGGCACGGTGAGTCGATCGCGATGCTGCGCGTAGTCGGTGCCGAACCGTCCCTTGACGCAGGTGCTGCCCTGGTTCGGGGTGTTCTCCTCGATCCACGGCGATGTCACGCGCACCAGCTCGCCGTCCTTCACGTGCAGGTCGACCTGGCAGCCGACGCCGCAGTAGGGACAGACGGAGCGGGTGACGGTGTCGGGATGGCGGACCGCTTCGGCACCGAAGCGCTCGCGGGGAATGACCTCGAAGATGGCGCCGGTGGGGCAGACCCGGACGCACTCGCCGCACCAGGTGCAGCCGGCGTGGTCGGGGTCGCCGTCGCCGCCGACGATGATTTCGGTGTGGGTGCCGCGCTGACCCACGTCGAGCACACCCACTTCCTGGATATCGTCGCAGGCGCGCACGCAGCGGGTGCAGAGGATGCAGAGCGACATGTCGTGCTGGATCATCACGTCGCCGGGGCGGGTGTCGCCACCGCGGAGGCCGAGGGGCTGCGTCGTGGGAATCGGCACATTGTACTGCTTCACATACTGCTCGAACTCGTTGCGCGGGGGTGGCGCGCTGCCGTTGCCGCGCAGGTGCTCGAGGGGATAGCGCTCCAGCAGCATGCCGAGCACGCCGCGGCGGTTGTCGGCGGCAGCGTCGCTCTCGGTCTCGACCACCATGCCGTCCGCCGCCGGCGTGGCGCAGGCGGGGAGGAGCTTGTTCTGTCCCTCGACGGAGACGAGGCAGATGCGGCAGTTGCCGACGTTGGGAAGCTTCGGATACCAGCAGAGGGTGGGGATCTCGACACCGTGCGCGCGCGCCGCATCGAGGATCGTGTCACCCTCGGCGATCGGCACGGTCTGTCCGTTGACTGTCAGCGAAGGCATCGTCGGGTACGACTCACGCGTGGAAGGGATGCTTCGATTCTACGGGGCTCGAGGCGTGGCGGCAAGGGGACAATCGCGCGCGCGACAACGACTTCGCCCTGTCTTGGCTATTGCGCGAAAATCCAAATACGCGATGTTGTAATATCCGGATGGCCATTCGGGCCGGCGGAGCTACTCGTTATCGGAGGTCAGCATGGCAGTCAAGAAGCGCGCAGCAAAGAAGGCGGCCAAGAAGGCGCCCGCGAAGAAGGCAGCCAAGAAGGCCGTGAAGAAGGCCCCTGCCAAGAAGAAGGCGCCCGCCAAGAAGAAGGCACCGGCGAAGAAGGGCAAGTAGCTCCACCGGATGCAACGGGGCCGGCCAGCCGCCGGCCCCATGCGTTTCGCTCCGCATCACGAAGTGCTCCCCGTCACATCGCGCGTGGTCGCATCACGAAGGGTCCGGATTGTGCGGGCTCAGTCCAGGCATGAGCATTCCCGCCAATTCTCGCGCTGCCATCACGGCATTCTGCCTCTGCGGTCTTGCTGCGTGCAGTAGTGACGCCGGACCCACCGGAGTCGAGCCGCCCCCGGGCTCCGCCGACCTCGGCGTAAACGCCTCCCTCAACGGACGCGTGCCGTTCCCATCCGACAACGCCTGGAATCTTCGGATCGACACGGCGTCGGTTGATCCGGCCTCGGATGTCCTCATCGCCAGCATCGGCCTGAACACCAGCCTGCATCCCGACTGGGGTACGACCGAGACGTACTACGGCATCCCCTATATCGTCGTCGCCGGCAGCACGCCGAAGGTAGCGGTCGCCTTCGACTACGCCGACGAGAGCGACGTCGGCCCCTATCCGATTCCCGCGAACGCACCGATCGAGGGTGGGGCCGGGAGTTCGGGAGACCGCCATATCCTCATCATCGATCGTGACAACTGGATTCTCTACGAACTCTACGCCGCGTACCCGCCAGCGGGTGGGCAGGGGTGGCGGGCGGGTTCCGGCGCGATCTTCGACCTGAACTCCAACGCGCTCCGCCCCGCAGGCTGGACCTCGGCCGACGCCGCCGGCCTTCCGATCTTTCCGGGGCTCGCCCGCTACGACGAAGTCGCGGCCGGCGCCATCAACCACGCACTCCGGTTCACCGCGGCCCAGACGCGCCAGGCCTATGTGCACCCGGCGCGGCATTGGGCGAGCTCGTCCACCGATCCCGCCCGCCCCCCGATGGGGATGCGGGTGCGGCTCAAGGCAACCTTCGACACGAGCGGGTACCCGCACGACGCGCGGGTCGTGCTCGATGCGCTCAAGAAGTACGGGATGATTCTCGCTGACAACGGCTCCAACTGGTATGTCTCCGGCGTGTCCGACACGCGGTGGGACCCTGCGATCTTCGATGCTTTCCGCAATGTGAAGGGGAGTGACTTCGAGGTGGTGCGGATGGGGACGGTGGTGACGCCGTAGGTGCACTTCTGTCATTGCGAGGAGGCCCCGGAGGGGCGGACGAAGCAATCTCGCAAACCAAAAGGCCCCCGAACTGGGGGCCTTTCTTATTTCTGATCCAACCAAATCAATCAGACGGCCGCAACGCGCTCCACCGGAACCCGCTCATGCCAGGGACGTCCCTCGGTCGCCTCGTCGGTGGCCCACAGGTAGGCCCAGAACCGGACGGGCCGCGGGGTCGCGTGCGGGGTGCGAATCACGATGCCGACAGTCGTTTCGTCAAGCAGTACGGGGAGGCTGATCATCTGGCACTTCCTTGCGGTGGTCATTCCCGGCCTCGTGCCGGGACCACTACCAAGGAGCAGCAGCCGTGCCGTGTGATGCAATATCGTAAGTCTTTGTTTTTGCTTGTGTTATGAACTGGACGCTGGTGGTCGCGTGTCGAAGTGACACGCATGGATTGGTCACTTTGTGTCGATTCGACCCGATTCCCTGGAAAAGAGCAGCCCCTCGCGGCGCCCTCGTCCTCCCCCCACCCGATCCGGCTCCTCCTCGGTCCACCCCTCGTAGAGCGTGCGGAACGCGTGCGGCGCGAGGCTGCGCGTCGGCAGGACGGCGTGTACTCCACCCGGCTCCGTGAGCCACTGCACCTGTTCCACCACCGCCCGTCGCGCATCCGGGTCGAGTGGGATCAGTTCCCCGGCGTCGAGGACCACGAGATCGACCCGCGGGACGAAGCCGGCGAACCGCCCGCCGACCGGCACCACGAACGCCTCGAACTGGCTGCCGAGCGACTCCGACGCCATCCGCGACTCGACCCGCTCCACCGTCCCGATATTCCCGGCCACGAAGGTGACCGCGACATCGTGAGCGGCGAGCAGGTAGGTGATCGGTTCGGCGCCGGTGCCAAAGACGAGCGCGGAATCGCCGGGCTCGAGCCGCGGGAGCACCCGCGCCACCGGACTGCCCGGGTCGATCCCCCAGTGCATCGGCTCCCGCTGGGCCGCCCGCAGCGTCAGGTACTGTTCCCGCCACTTGGCGTAGGTGCGCAGTCGCAGCCGCTTGATGATCAGGCGGTCCACCTGGTCCACCATCAGCACCTCGGTCAACATGAACTGACCCTGGATGGTGGCCTCCATCTCGGAGACGGCCTCGTCGCCCAGCCGGAGCAGTTCCTCGCGTGACATCGAGTTCTTGAACGCCTCGACCCGCTGCATCACGAATTCCTGGTACTGCTGCTTGAGCGACGGTGGAGACCGCCGGCGGCGCTGCTGCCGGACCTGTTCAAGCGTCAGCATGGCTCGACGTGCACCTGGACATGGTTGAAGCCAAGGTCGTCGCGCAGCTTGTCCTCGACGGCGTCGGCAATCTCGTGCGCCTCCGTCACGTTCTGCGCGCCGTCCACCGCGATCGTTACCTCGGCGAAGGAGAGCGCCGCGGCGGTGCGCGAGCGGATGGCGTACGCCGAGCGCACCCCAGCGACCGCCTCGGCCGCCATTCGGATCGAGGGTTCGTCCACCGCGGCGCCGTCCACCAGCGTCGGGAGCGAGTGGCCCACGATTTCCCATCCGACCCGCACCACCAGGAAGGCGACGACGATGGCCAGGATCGGGTCGGCCATCGGGTAGCCGAGATGGGTCAGGTAGAGCCCGCCGAGAACGGCGATCGTGATGAAGACGTCGACCCGGGTGTGCGAGGCGTCGGCGAGGAGGATCGGGCTCTTCAGGCGGCGGCCGGCTCGGGTCTCGTACCAGACCACCCAGAGATTGATGAGCAGGGTGAAGAGGAGGAGAATCACCTGCACGGAACTGATGACCAGCGTGGGGGCGCCACCGACAAGGCGGGCCCAGGCGCCGCGCAGCAGCTCGAACACCGAGAGGCTGAGGAAGACGACGATCAGCAACGCGCCCAGGCTCTCGAACTTGGCGTGGCCGTAGGGGTGCTCGGCGTCGGGCCCCTTGGAGGCGAAGCGCACCACCGCGAGGCCGAAGAGGTTGTTGATCGCGTCGACCGAGGAGTGCACCGCGTCGCCGACCACGGCGAGGGAGTCGATCCGGAAGCCTACCAGGAACTTGACGGCGACCACCGCCAGGTTGGCGAAGAGGACGCCCAGCAGGACGCGCCGCACCAGGCGGGTGCGCTCCTCGACGGCGGGATCGGGGCGGGGCATCGTAGAAAACTCATACCGGAGGGGAGGCAGGGCAAGGAGGCGGGGCAGGGGGGAGGGGTTGAAGCGTGTCGGCGAAGCCTTCTTGACTTAGATATTTAGGCAGATATCTTATCATTGTGATTGACCAGACCTTCAAGGCCCTCGCCGACCCCACCCGCCGAGCCATTCTCGCCATGCTGCGGGACGGTGACCTCCCCGCCGGGGAGATCGCCGCGCACTTCCCGGTGGCGTGGGCGTCGGTGTCGCACCACCTCTCGGTGCTGAAGGAGGCCGGGCTGGTGCTCGCCACCCGGGACGGCCAGTTCATCCGCTATTCGCTCAACACCACAGTTGTGCAGGACGCCCTGCAGCACCTGCTGGAAATTGCCCCTCGCCGCAAGGAGCGCCGCAATGCGTAAGATGATGCCGGCAGTACTCATCACCATCGCCACGCTCGCCTTTTCGTGGTGGGCGTGGCCGCAGCTTCCCGAGCGGGTCGTGACCCATTGGGGCGTCAACGGCCAGCCCAACGGCTGGTCGTCCCCGACCTTTGCCGCCTTCCTGATGCCCGGCGTCATGGCGCTGATGACGCTCCTCTTCGCGGCGCTCCCCAACATCGATCCGCTCAAGAAAAACTACGAGTTTCACGGGTCGGTCTACTTCCTCCTGGTCAACGTGGTCATCGGCTTCGTCGGCATCGTCCAGGTGATGGTGCTCGGCTCGGCCCTCGGCTGGCCCTTCGACATGCGCGCGGCCCTGCCGCTCCTGCTCGGCGCGCTCTTCGTGTTCATGGGGAACCTGCTCCCCCGCATCCGCCCCAACTGGTTCATGGGCATCCGGACGCCGTGGACCCTCAGCAGCGAACGGGTGTGGCGCAAGACGCACCGCATCGGCGGGTACGCCTTCACCATCGCCGGGCTGGTGTTCATCGCGACGGCGTTCATTCCGATGGGTACCAAGGGCACCGCCGTGATGCTGGGGATCATCTTCCCGGCGGTGCTCTGGCCGGTAGTCTATTCGTACCTGGAGTGGCGGCGGGAGAAGGAAGACGCCGGCACCGGCAGGAATCCGACCGCTCAATGAGTCCTCGGGCCCCCGTCGTTCTCCTGACCCTCACCCTGGCCTGGTTCCCGATGCTGGCAGCGCAGTCCAGCGGCTTCGTCGAGCGCGACACCGCGGTGGTCACCGGCAAGATCCGGTTGCCTGCCACCATCACCTTCCCTTCGGGTGCCACCCACGCTCCCGGCGTGGTACTGGTGCACGGCTCCGGGCCCAACGACCGTGACGAGACCGTCGGCGCCAACAAACCGTTCCGCGACCTCGCCCACGGCCTCGCCGAGCGCGGTATCGTTGTGCTCCGCTACGACAAGCGCAGCAAGGTGGCGCCGCTCTCCTTCATGGGTGGGACGTTCACCGTGGACGAGGAAGTGGTGGACGACGCGCTGTCGGCGGCGGCGCTCCTTCGCAGCCTCCCCGAGGTTGACCCAGCACGGGTGGTGGTTCTTGGCCACAGCCTCGGCGGGATGCTCGCGCCGCGAATCGGTGAACGCGACACGGCGCTCGCGGGGCTCGTCATCCTGGCGGGGGCGACGAGGTCGCTGACCGACATGATGGAGGAGCAGATTGCCTACATGCGCAGTCTGCCCGGCGCGGATACCGTGGCGATCGACAAGGCGCTCGAGGGCCTGGCGCCCTCCATGGCGGCGGTCCGCGCGCTGACGCCCGCCGACTCCGCTTCGCGGACGCTCCTCCTTGGCGCGCCGGCGGCGTACTGGCTGGATCTGGCCGCGTACCATCCGGTCTTCGTCGCCGCCAAGCTCCGCATTCCGATGCTCATTCTTCAGGGCGGGCGGGACTACCAGGTGACGATGGTGGACTTCGAGGCGTGGCGGGACGGGCTGGCGGGGAATACCTCGGTGGAGTTTCGGGAGTACCCGAGCCTGAACCACCTCTTCATTGCGGGCACCGGGGCGCCGAACCCGGCGGAGTACGGTGTGGGGGGGACGGTCGATCCGCAGGTCATTGCG
>JAWKQM010000022.1 GCA_041390145.1 Gemmatimonadales bacterium
CATCAACGCTGATTGCACACCTCGCAATCGGCCTTGGACGGCCGGCTCGCCTGTTCCACTGGCCGGAGCGGTTGCTGAGGGCCGCGGCCAGGGTTGCTGGTCGTTCGAACGAAGCGGAACGCCTGCTCGGTTCGCTCCAGGTTGATTCCAGCAAGATCCGCGATCGGCTCGGCTGGACCGCCCCGCAGACTGTGACAGCTGGTCTTGAGGAGACCGCTGCCTGGTGGAGTCGCGAGGCGCTCCGATGAGGAACATCGAGCTACTGCGGGTTACCCTGACTCCGGCGCTCCTGTCCTGGCTCCTTGTCGGCGCCGCTCGGCGCTACGCGCTCCGGCATCAGATCCTCGACCATCCGGGCCCCCGGGCCTCCCACACGCAGCCGACTCCCCGCGGTGGCGGGCTGGGCCTCGTCGCGGCAGTGTTGCTTGTCCTCCTCATGCTGTCGGGAGTCCGTTCAAGCCCTTCCTTGCTGCTCGCCCTCACCGGGGTGGTGCTGACGGCACTCGTTGGCTGGCTCGATGATCGGAGCTCGCTTGGCGTGCGCGCCCGGCTCATGGCCCACCTCGCCGCGGGCGCAATGCTGCTCCCGCTCGCGCTCTGGCCTTCCGCAGTCCCCGCGTGGATGGAGATGTTCGCCGGATTCTGGTGGATCTTCTGGGCCGTCTCTGCCATCAATGTGGTGAACTTCATGGATGGGATCGACGGACTCATCGGCTCGCAGGCAGTCATCTTTGGCGCTTACCTCGCGCTCCTTGGCGAGTCTGGTGGAATGGCCGGAGTGGTCGGCCTTGTGCTCGCGGGTGCATCCGCAGGATTCCTGCTGTGGAACTGGCCACCCGCCAGGATCTTTCTTGGCGATGTCGGCTCCGGGGCGCTTGGCCTGTTGTTCGTATTGGGAGGGCTGTTGCTGATCAGGGAGGGGCGGGCAACGGTCGTCATTGCATTCCTGCCACTGTACCCATTGTTCCTGGATGCAACTGTCACCCTGTTGCGGCGCCTGAGGCGCGGAGAGCGCGTCACCGAGGCTCACCGCAGCCACCTGTACCAGCGACTGGCAAACGGAAGCTGGGGCCATGCCCGGGTCACAGTGCTCTATGCGGCGATGGCCGCGGCAGCTCTGCCCATCGCTCTCCTACCGCCAGGTTGGATGAGCCCTGCAATCGCTGCCTATTTCATTTGCGTGCTTGGCCTCGGTGTCGCGCTCGACCGTCATTCCGCGCGCCTGCGACGGTGATATTCCGGCGTCCTCAGTCAGCACGCCTCCCCCTTTACCAATTCCGACCCCCAAGCTATTGTATGACAACTACTTGACGCCAGCTTGACACAGCCGTGTAACATTATGTGTCGTCCACCACGTGGAGACACCACTGACCCCACAGTTGAGAGCCCACCCACCCGCCGGTCTGCGCAACCGCCACCTCCTGGCGCTTGACGCCGTATTGCTTCCTCTCGCCACCTTGGCCGCCTTTACAATCCGCTTTGAAGGGCTGACCTGGCCACCGGGGTATGCACTCGTTGCCGCCTGGTTCGTGGTGCTTTCGCTGCCAATCAAGATGGGGGTGGCGCTCGGGTCGGGGCTCTACCGGCGGGTCTGGCGACACGCCAGTGTACACGAGGTGGAACAGATCCTGGCCGCCGCCGCGGTTTCGGGCGTCCTCTGCTTTCTGGTCGGCGCCTTTGTCATTTCGGGCGCGGGGCCTCGCGCCGCATCGGGTCCCACTCTCGCTGCTCGTGCTCGACGCTTCTTCGCGGCCGCCATCTTTACGCTGCCGCGGATGGCCGTCCGGCTGATCGCCGCCCGGCGTCGCTCAGGCCGGCAGAAGGACGCGCAGCGGGCCCTGATTGCCGGCGCCGGTGCCGCCGGGGCCATGATTGTCCGTGAACTGCGCGGCAATCCCGAACTCGGCCTCGATCCCGTCGGCTTCGTGGACGACGATCGCTCCAAGCAGGGCAATCGGGTGTTCAACCTTCCCGTGCTGGGGTCACTCGGCGACCTCACCACCATCGTCAAGTCGCATAAGATCGATGAGGTGATCATCGCGATGCCGAGGGCGCCGGGCACCGTCATCCGCGAGGTGCTTGACGCAGCTGCCGCGGCCAAGGTGAAGACCCGCACCGTCCCCGGCATGTTCGACATCATCTCCGGTCGGGTGGCGATCCGCGCCCTGCGGAAGGTGGAGATCCAGGACCTGCTCCGGCGGGAACCGGTCACCACCAGTCTCGAGGGGGTGCGGACCATCGTGGCGGGCCATACGGTGCTCGTTACCGGCGCCGGCGGGTCGATCGGAAGCGAACTCTGTCGGCAGCTGGTGGACCTCGGCCCCGAGCGGGTCATCCTCGCGGGACATGGCGAGAACTCCATCTTCGATATCCTGAACGAGCTGCGGGCCAGTGCGCCCGATATCGAGTTCGTCCCGGTCATCGTGGATGTGCGCGACCGCGAACTGCTGAGCCAGGCCTTCCGGCAATGGACCCCCATCGCGGTGTTCCACGCCGCCGCGCACAAGCATGTGCCGATGATGGAGCGCAACGTCGCCGAGGCCATCACCAACAACATCCTCGGCACCAGGAACGTGGTCGAGCTGGCCGCCGAGTTCCAGGTCGAACGATTGGTCCTGATCTCGACCGACAAGGCGGTGCACCCCACCAACATCATGGGGGCCACCAAGCGGGTCGCGGAGATGGTGGTGCAGAGGGCGGCAAGCGAGCACGGCCGGAACTTCGTGTCCGTGCGGTTCGGCAACGTGCTCGGCTCGCGCGGCAGCGTGGTGCCGACGTTTTTGCGCCAGATCGGCAACGGGGGGCCCGTCACGGTCACCCATCCCGAAATGCGCCGCTACTTCATGACGATTCCGGAATCGGTGCAGCTGGTCCTGCAGGCGGGGTCATTGGGGAAGGGCGGGGAAGTGTTCGTGCTGGACATGGGGGAGCCGATCAAGATCGCCGACCTCGCCGCCGACCTCATCCGGCTGTCCGGCAAGGAAGTCGGCACCGACATCGAGATCCGGTTTTCGGGGAGTCGGCCGGGCGAGAAGCTCTACGAGGAGCTCTTCTTCAGCGCCGAGAATGCCACACCGACCGAGCACGAAAAGGTGCTCTGCGCCACGAATGCGACCCTCCCGGCGGGCACCTCCGAGCGGGTCAGCCGGATCATCATCGCGGCCCAGGAGGGGCGGCCCGAGGTGGAGCTGCGCCGGCTCCTGATGGAACTGGTGCCCGACTTCGACCCGACGCTGGCGGCTTCCCAGCCCGTATCCGCGCCATCATTGCCCACGGAAACCCGGAGGCCCTGAGCGCTGCACCGGCACCAGCTGTCATGGTGAAGCCGTCCGGGCGTCCCCCCTCTCCAGATCCTGGAGAGGGGGACAGGGGGTGAGGTGAAATCGGCGGGGCAGGAACCGAGAACGAGGGAGGGTCGGAAGACTGCCGGAAGGTCGCAAAACCGCCTGGTGGTGGCGAGCACACCCACCAACGCAGTTCCTCCGAGCCTCCCTCTACTCCGACCCTCCTTCGTCTTGGGAGAACCTTGGACCCCGGCGATTCTGCCGCGGCGAAAGCCGGGGGCCGGGGTGACGGGCGGCAGTCCTCAGGCCATCCGCTCCACCAGCGCCCGGGCAAACTCGCTCGTCTTGAGGAGCGTGGCGCCCTCCATCTGCCGGTGGAAGTCGTAGGTCACCAGCTTGGCCGCGATGGTCCGCTCGATGGCGCGCACAATCAGGTCCGCCGCCTCGTCCCACCCCAGGTAGCGCAGCATCATTTCCCCTGACAGAATCACCGAGCCCGGGTTCACCTTGTCCTGGTCGGCATACTTCGGCGCGGTGCCGTGGGTCGCCTCGAAGATGGCGTGCCCCGTCTGGTAGTTGATGTTGGCACCCGGCGCGATGCCGATGCCACCCACCTGCGCCGCCAGGGCGTCGGAGATGAAGTCGCCGTTCAGGTTGAGGGTGGCAATCACGTCGTACTCCGCCGGCCGTGTCAGGATCTGCTGCAGGAAGGCGTCGGCAATCACGTCCTTGACGATGATCCCGTTCGGGAGCCGGCACCACGGGCCCCCGTCGATTTCGACGGCGCCGTATTCCTGCTTCGCGAGTTCGTACCCCCAGTCGCGGAACCCGCCCTCGGTGTACTTCATGATGTTGCCCTTGTGCACCAGCGTCACGCTCTTCTTGTTGTGCGCAATCGCATGGTCCAGCGCCGCGCGGATCAACCGCTTTGACCCCTCGGCAGAGACCGGCTTGATGCCGATCGAGCTGGTGTCCGGGAAGCGGATGGCCGTGACCCCGAGCTCCTGCTGCAGGAAGGCAATGAGCTTCTTCACTTCAGGCGTGCCCGCCTTGTACTCGATGCCGGCGTAGATATCCTCGGTGTTCTCCCGGAAGATGATCATGTCCACCTGGCCCGGGTCCTTCACCGGGGATGGCACTCCCGCAAACCACCGGACCGGCCGCACGCAGGCGTAGAGGTCGAGCTTCTGGCGCAGCGCCACGTTCAGGGAGCGGATGCCGCCCCCGACCGGCGTGGTCAGTGGCCCCTTGATGGCCACCAGGTGGGTGGTGATCGACTGCAGCGTGGCCTCGGGGAGCCAATTGTCCACCTGGTTCTTGGCCTTTTCCCCCGCCAGCACCTCCACCCACGCAATCTGCCGCTTGTCGCCATAGGCGGCCTTCACCGCGCTGTCGAGCACCAGCCGCGACGCCCGCCAGATGTCGGGCCCGATGCCGTCGCCCTCGATGAACGGAATGATCGGATGGGAGGGCACGGAAAGCTTGCCACCCGCCATGGTGATCGATTCCCCCTTCACGGGGGCCGGAGTCTTCTGGGCGGGAGTGGTCGAAGTCGGAGCCATGCGTCACTCACTCTCAAGCGGGGAACGGGGTGCGGAAGGGGTTTCCTGCAGGTAATATACGTCATGCAGACCGATACCATCCACCTCCCCGAGATTCCGGCGGCCGATCTCGAGGTGCAGCCGCTGGCGCGGGCCGAAACGATCCCCTCCCGCTGGTACTGGGATCCGGCCTTCGACCGCCTGGACCGGGACGCCGTGTTCGGCCGCACCTGGCAGGGGATTGGCCACGCGGCGCAGGTGAAGGAGGAGGGACAGTTCCTGTCGGCCGACGTGGCCGGGAATCCGGTCATCGTCGTCCGCGGGAAGGATGGCGTGCTGCGCGGCTTCTTCAACGTCTGCAAGCATCGTGGGGGCCCCCTGGCCGTGGAGCCGGAGGGGTGCGTGCGGGCCCTGCAGTGCAAGTACCACGGGTGGACCTACCTCCTCGACGGCTCGCTCCGCGGCGTGCCGCAGTTCGACCGGGTGGAACTCTTCGACCGGAAGGACTACGGGCTGGTCCCGGTCCGCGTGGCGGAGTGGGAGGGGCAGGTGTTCGTGAACCTGTGGGAGGATGCGCCGCCGCTGGCGCAGTATGTCGAGGGGATCGTGGAGCAGATTGCCCCGGCACAACTCGGCGCGCTCCAGTTCGTGAGGCGAGTGGAATACGACATCGCCTGCAACTGGAAGGTGTATGTCGACAACTATCTCGAGGGCTACCACGTCCCGCACGTGCACCCCGAACTGGTCAAGCTCTATGACTTCCAGAGCTACCGGACCGAGTGCTTCGACTGGTACTCGCTGCAGCACAGCCCGCTCAGCGGTGCGGCCAACCTCTACACCTCGGGTGACGGCGCGGCGTTCTACTACTGCCTCTTCCCGAATTACATGCTCAACATCTTGCCGGGCCGCCTCCAGACCAACCTCGTCCTGCCGCTCGGACCCGCGCGCTGCCGGGTGGTGTTCCAGTACTTCTATGCCGACCCCGATGCGCCCGCCGTCCGCCGCCTGGTCGAGGAGGACCTGGCCTACTCCGACGCGGTGCAGCGGGAGGACATCGACATCTGCGAGCGGGTGCAGCGCGGGGTCGAGTCACGCGCGTACGACCGCGGCCGTTTCTCGGTGAAGTACGAGGAGGGGGTCTACCACTTCCAGCGGCTGCTCAAGGGCGCCTACCAGGCGTTTCTCGCAGAATCGGGAAACAACGGCAGGCCTCTGCCGTAGTGCAGCAACGCGCCTACGACTTCTTGGGAGATCGAATGCTTCGGATTGCTCGTGTCGCTGTCACGCTCGGCAGCCTCGTCCTCGCCCCTGTCGGCCTTGCCGCCCAGGCGCCAGAGGCTCCCCCGCTGCCCACCTGGAACATCGACGTCGCGCATTCCGAGGTGACGTTCCGCATCCGGCACTTCATGAGCCGGGTCAGCGGCACCTTTACCGACTGGTCCGGCGCTATTCTGGGCGACCCGACCAACTGGGCCAGCGGCACGGTTTCCGTCACGATCAACGCGGCCAGCATCGACACTCGCAACGACCGCCGTGACGCCGACCTGCGCTCGGGCCGGTTCTTCGCCGTCGACAGCTTTCCGACCATCACCTTCGTCGGTCGGACCGTGGCGCAGGTGGGCGACTCGCTCACCATCGCCGGGGACCTGACCATGCGAGGGGTGACCAGGCCGGTCATCCTGAAGGGGGTCGCGCTCGGCGTCATGCCCGGTGAACGGCCGCGCGCGGGGTTCGAGGTGGTCACGACCCTCAACCGTCTCGAGTACGGCGTCGTCTACAATCGTGTCCTGGAAGGGGGCGGGAGCATGCTGGGTGACGACGTCGAGATCCGCATCAACGTCGAGGCGCTGCGGCAGACGACGCCGTAGGTTACCGCACCCGCTCGCCCAGTGCCTTGAGCGAGTCGGTCGACACATTCCCCGTCACCACGAATCGAATCTCTCCCTGCTGCTGCCAGGCGGTGGCGGACGACTCCTGGGCGACGCCCCCGACGCCCCCGACGGGCTTGGCGGCGTTTCCCTGCCGCGTATCCGCCACGAGCATGGGCCGTTGCTGGTCGAGGATGACCGCGCCGGCCGCATACACCACGCGCACCAGTGGCAGCGCGGGATCCGCACCCGCCACGGCCGTGCCCGGGCCGGTCTCCACGCGATCCGGCGTCAGCCCATCGATCAGCCGCAGCTGACCGCCGAGCAACCGCACCGCCTCCTCCATTGAAATGACGCGCCAGCGGCTGACCGCCTGATCCGCGGCGAGCGCCTCCGGCTGGGCCGCCCGCTCCGCCCTGATGGCGATCGTCGGGCTCGCCGGCGACGGAGCGATCGCCTTCGGCGCCAATTCGTTTGCACGGGCCGGAGCCGCGGCCTTCGCCTCGCCCGTCGTCTTCCCGGCGTCGGTATCTCTGCGCGTACCCGATTCCGCCGGCACCGCAGCGCGCACAGGCTCATCCCGTGCCGCCAGCGGTGGTGGGGCGGTATTCGGCGTCGGACCCGCCTCCCCATCCTGCAGGATCGCGGTGTCGGGTGTGAGCGGCGTCGAACCCCGCGCCCAGTACCCCGCGCCCACCGCGATCACGATGCTGGCGGCCCAGGCGAGGGTCCGCACCAGCGTGCGCCGACTGCGGGAGGCGCGGGGCTGGGCCGCCCGCGGCGGCACGGCCAGTACCTCCACCAGCCGATCTGCCTCCTCGAGGAACGCGCGCGCCTCGGCCAGGTTTGCGGCGCAGGAAGCACATTCCGCGATGTGGCGCTCCACGCGCCCGCGCTCGATGGCATCGAGCTCCCCGTCGAGGAGCATCTGGATGGTGCCTTCGTCAGGATGCGACATTCCGCCCTCCCTGCGTGCGGTACGCCTCGACCAGCTTGCGCCGCGCTCTCGACAGCGTCGTCCCGACCGCTCCCTTGGCGAGGCCGAGCGTCTCGGCGATTTCATCGTAGTTGAAGCCTTCGGCCTTGAGCAACAGCGCCTCGCGGTCCCGCTCGCCCAGCGTCGCCAGGGCGTCCTGCACCGCGCGCACATTGTCGGACCGGTCCATGGCCTGGTCCGCCGCCGGCGCCGACTGCGGCGATTCCGCGCGGTACAACTCGAGCCGCCGTCCCCGCCGCACCGCCTTCCGCCCATCCTCGCGAACCAGGTTCAGCGCCACGGCAAAGAGCCAGGGCCGGGGGTTGCGGGGGGGAGCGGCCACGGCCCGGGCAAAGGTCTCCTGGGCGATGTCTTCCGCACGGTCGTGATCCCCCGTCCGCCGGTAGAGAACCCGGACGAGGGCGGCGTGGTGTTCACGGAAGAGGGCGGCCAGGTCTGCTGTCATGCGCTCGATCGGGTTGGTGGGGTGTGGCCTGCAGGGGCAACTGCCCTGCAAGCCACGCGCCGCACCGGGAAAGGTGTCACTGCCCGCGGAAGTCGCGGACCGTGGTGGCGAGCTTGGTGCCCCGCCAGCTGCTGATACCGGCCGGATCGATGCGAATGCTGATCCGGATGCCGGCGATGACGGCCTGGTCGCCAACACTGAGCCACGATGCCAGTTCGGGCAACGCCTGCACCAGCTCGAAATACGCCGGGCTGAACGGCTTCACCGCCACGACGGGACTCTCCGGCTTGTACGTCATGTCGGTCCAGGTGCCGTCGCGGTCCACGAAGATCCGGCCGGCGATCCGGCGTGAGTCCGCGCGGACGCCGCCCACCGCGGGTGGCGTGCGGGCAAGCCGTTCATCGGCCGCGGCATCGGCGGCCGCGAGCGTCTTGACCTCCGCCTCGCGCGAGCTCGCCTCGGCCCTGTTGAACGCCGCCTGGCCAGTCATCCGCTTGGCCGCGTCGCGCCCGCCACGGAGTTCCGGGGCCACTTCCGGCGGCACCACGGCGCCGGGTTCGAGCACGAGATACGAGGTGTACTCGGTCAGGAGTCCATAGCGCAATCCGAGCTGGCGGATTTCCTCGATGATGGCAGGCGATGCGCCTTCGAGCCGGGCCGTCCGTGTGAGCTCCCCGATCTTCCGGGAGGCCCAGAGCGGTGGAACGAACGCGTTGTCGGGCTGGCGGCTGGTGAAGCGGGCGGTGGCGGTGAACCGCTCGCGCCGGCCGTTCCGCTGCCCCTCGATGACCACGTTACCGCTGCCGGTCCCGCGGTACCGCCCGAAGACGACCAATTCCTCGCCATAGAAGAGATCGGGCAGTTGGGCCGGCTGGGACTCCAGCAGCGTGACCGGAGCACTCACGATGCGGAGGTTGGTCAGCGCCGGATGCCGAATCCGTCCCAGCAAGGTGCCCACCGCCACCTCGACGTCGGCGTTTGGGGCCACGTACGTTGCGCTGCCACGCCCTTCCTTGGCCAGCATGTCGAGGAGGAAGGTGTTGACGTCGGTCCCGACGCCGACAGTAAAGATGCGGGATCCTCCGATCCGGCTGCCAGCCGCGGAGGCGATCTGCTCCGGCTGGGTCTGACCGACGGACGGGAGGCCGTCGGTCATGAAGACCACCAGCGAAACGCGCTCTGCGTTCCGTGACCCGCCGAGGGCGACGTCGAGCGCCCCCTCGATGTTGGTGCCGCCTCCGGCGGAGAGGCTGGCCACGAAGTCTTGCGCACTGGTCACGTTGGCGCGGGTGGCGGGGGTGAGGCCGGTGCGGAATTCGGTCACCCCGGACGAAAAGGCGATGAGGCGGAACCGATCCCGCGCGCCGAGGGCGCCGAGCGCCTGCGTGAGGGCGGCTTTGGCCTGTTCGAGCTTGGTGCCGGACATCGACCCCGATACGTCGACCACCAGGGTCAGGTCGCGGGGCAGGGCCTCGCTGGTGGCGGCGTCCGGTGGGGCCAGCAGGAGCATGTAGTAGCCGTCTTCACCAGCGGAGGCGTGCGTCAGGACGCTGGCGCCGACCAGCCCGCGACGGAGCGGGAAGAGCAGGTCGAGATCCCCCGACGCGGTGCCGGGCACGGTGACCACGAGCCGGCCGCCAGTGCGTCGGGATGTCACGTTGTGGGTCGGCGAATAGGGCGTGCCGAAGGTCGCCTCGCCGGGCGCGGTCACGGACATGGAGAAGAGGTCCTGCGGAGTGCCCTCATCCCCCTGACTGCGCGACGTGGTGCGCGGACCGATCGCGTAGCGCAGGCGCAGGGCGTCGCCATCGCGGCCGAGCACCTGGGTGTAGCGGAGGACGATTTTTCGGGTTTCGCCTGGTTGAATCGGGAAGATCTGCGCGCGGATCAGTCCATGGCCGGCATAGGTGAGCAGCGCCGGATCCCGCTGGCGCCGCACGATCTCTTCGTACACCGACCGGGCCTGGTCGGCCGTCTGCATTTCTCCCTGCAGTTCCTGGTCGCCCATCCAGAGGGAGTAGCCGGTAAAGACGGCCTCGCCGGGCAGCGGATAGAGGTAGGTGCCTTCGGCGATGCCGCTTCCGGTGTTGCGGAAGCGCTCCTCCACTTCGACGCGGGCGATCCGGCCGTCGAGGGTGATGCGGACATTGCTCTGGGTGCGGATGACGGGCCCGCCGATCGGGGCGGGCCGAATGGACACAGGACGGGCTACGACCTCGACCCAGCCCTGAGCACCGGCCGGGGAGGCCGCGCTGGCGACGAGCACCAGCGCGAGAGGGAATCGACGACGCATGACTGTCTCCTGGTTTGAGGCAGCCGGGAGATGCGTCTGGCCCAATAACTTGCACGGCCCCCCAATACGGCCGCATTCTTCGCCCATGATTCCCACCCAACGGGCCCGTCTCCAGCTGGTGATCGCGGCCGTGCTGTTCTCGACCGGTGGGGCGGTCATCAAGGCCACGGCCATGACCAGCTGGCAGGTGGCGTGCCTCCGTTCCGGCATCGCGGCGGTGGCGCTGGCCATGCTGCTCCCCGGCGCGATGCGCAGCATTCGGCCGCGAACCTTCCTGGTGTCGCTTGCCTATGCCGCCACGCTGGTGCTCTTCGTGAAGGCGAACAAGCTCACCACGTCGGCGAATACGATCTTCCTGCAGGCGACCGGGCCGCTCTACATCCTCCTCCTGGCCCCCTGGCTGCTGAAGGAGAAGATCCGGCTCCCGGACGTCGGGTTCATGGCCGTCGTCGCCGTCGGCCTGATGCTGTTCTTTACCGGGACGGACGTGCCGGTCCGAACCGCGCCCGCGCCGTTCCAGGGCAATGTCCTGGCCGCGTTGTCCGGCTTCACCTGGGCGCTGACGCTGATGGGGCTGCGCTGGATGGGGGCCGATGAGTCGGGGGGATCGCCGGCGGGGGCGGTGGTGCTGGGCAACGGCTTCGCGTTCCTGGCCACGCTTCCAATGTCGCTTCCATTCAGCGGCATCGGCGCCGGGGACTGGGTCGCCATTGTCTACCTCGGAGTCTTCCAGATCGCCCTCGCCTATGCCTTCGTCACGCGGGCCGTAGGGAAACTCCCCGCACTCGAGATTTCCATCATCCTCCTGGTGGAACCGGTGCTCAACCCCGTCTGGTCCTGGCTGGTCCATGGGGAGCGGCCCGGCTCGTGGGCGCTGGCAGGTGGCGCGTTGATCCTCGGGGCCACCGGACTCCGCTCCATTCTGGCCAGTCGTGCATCTGGCCGGGTCGCCGCGCGTGCCTGAGGCGCCGCGTGTCCTGATGGCGTTGCTCGAGACAGTGCGCGTCCGAGATGGACGGGTGCCGCTCTGGTCGCTCCACGAGGCGCGAGCCCGGCGGAGCGCCGCGGCACTCGGCTACTCCATTCCGGCGGAACTCGTGCCTCCCTCGGGCGGGCCCGACCGGATCTGCCGGATTGCCTACGCCAGCCGAGAGCGGGTCCTGGTCACGACCCGGCAACTCGAGGAGCCGAAGGGGCTGCGACTCCGCACGGCCCTGCTGCCTCATCGCGGCTACCGGCACAAGACGACCGATCGGGAATGGCTGGACGTGGCGCGGCTCGATGCCGCGGCGCGCGGCGGGGATGACGTCCTCTTTCTTTCGGAGGAGGGATTCGTTGCCGAGTCCTCGATCTGGAGTCTCTTCTGGTGGGATCAGGGTGTGCTGACCGCACCGCCGCTCGATCTCGGAATCCTGCCGGGCGTGGCCCGCGCCCGGCTCGCCGAGGTGGCGGGCGGGCTGCAGGAGGGTTCTCTTCCGGGGGCGCAGCTGTCGGCGCACGGCGGGTTTGCCGCCAACGCGGCGCGGGGGATCGTCCCCTTGGTGGAAGTCGATGGGATTCAAGTGGTTCCCAACGAGGCGACGGCGCTGCTGGCCGAGGAGTTCTGGCCTTGACCGGGGGGAGGTCTGCCAATATTTTCTCCGGGCTAGGCAGGGCCCTCGGTCCTCGTGGTGGTTGTAGCTCAATCGGTTAGAGCGCCGGATTGTGGTTCCGGAGGTTGCGGGTTCGATCCCCGTCAGCCACCCTGCCCGCGACGCCCGACGGAACAGCGTCGGCAGAGGTCCGTAGCTCAATTGGTAGAGCACCGGTCTCCAAAACCGGGGGTTGCAGGTTCGATTCCTGCCGGGCCTGTCGGGACACAACACGGCGCTATCGTCTAGAGGCCTAGGACACAGCCCTCTCAAGGCTGGTACACGGGTTCGAATCCCGTTAGCGCTATGGACGGCACCATCGGGTGGGCCTCGGCCCCATCGTCTATCGGTTAGGACGCGACCCTTTCAAGGTCGAGAGACGGGTTCGACTCCCGTTGGGGCTATGCACCACGCGCCGCTAGCTCAATTGGCAGAGCAAGTGACTCTTAATCACTAGGTTGTAGGTTCGATTCCTACGCGGCGCACTCCCCCATCCTGGCTTCGGCCGGGGTGGGGTTCGTCTTTCGGGTAATCTTCGGGTCCTCTTGCGCTCGGCCATCCTCCGGCGCACGTTGGCGGGGAGGGATAGCCCCTTGCGGCTTCCCGTGTTAGTTTAACTCCGACCCCTCGTTCCCTCGGGTTCGCCGCTGGCCGCGGCAGGCCGCTTCGGGAACGGGTCCAGGATTTGTCACAATTCGGTGTCAGTGCACACCTTGATGAGCATCATCCGCTCGGGCGATTCCACAACGCCTCAGCCGAGTTTCACACCCCTCAGGAGCGTTTCATGATCCGTAAGCTCTCAGTTCTCTGCGCAGCGATCGCCTTGATGGCGACGGCACCTGCGCACGCCCAATCGAAAGGCACCTTCCTGGTTGACGTGGGAGTCGCCTTGCCCTGGTACCCCTCCTACATGGGCCTGAGCGACAAGGTCGGCCCCGGTGGTCGCCTTGGGTACATGATGTCCGACAAGCTCGGGTTCGAGGTGGACGCCTTCTTCCTCTCCACCGAGCCGTCGAGCGCCAGCTACACCGGCGTGAACATCGACCAGACGATGGGGCACGCCCGCTTCACGTACAACGCTCCCATGGGCAAGGGTCTGGCCGCGATCTTCGGCCTCGGCTTCGCCTACAACAAGTGGGGCGGCGATGCCGGGACGTACTTCATGCGTGACAGCACCTCCTACGACAAGGACAGCGACTACGGCCCGGGCGGCCTCTTTGGGCTGCGGTTTGGCGCCGGTGGCAAGGTCAGCGCGCGCGTCGACCTGACCGCCGACTACATCCCCTCGCCGATCATGGCTGACAATCCCTATACCCAGAACCAGTTCTACTGGGGCATGGACGCCATGCTGAGCATCGCGTTCGGTGGCAAGCCGGGCACGCCGAAGGATTCGGACAAGGACGGGGTGCCGGACAAGACGGACCTCTGCCCGAACACGCCGCTGGGGACCGCGGTGGACGCCAACGGCTGCCCCTACGGCGACGCCGACAAGGATGGCGTGACGGACAACCTCGACAAGTGCCCGAACACCCCGATGGGTGCGACGGTGGACGCGGCCGGCTGCCCATCGGACAGCGACAAGGACAGCGTGTATAACGGGATCGATCGGTGCCGAACACCCCGATGGGTGCGACGGTGGACGCCAAGGGCTGCCCGGCGGACCAGGACAGCGACGGCGTGTACAACGGGATCGACCAGTGCCCCGACGCCTGCGACGCGGGTGGACGCCAAGGGCTGCCCGGTTGACTCGGACGGCGACGGCGTGCCGGACTACATGGACAAGTGCCCGAACACCCCGGCCGGCATCAAGGTGAACGCCGAGGGCTGCCCGATCCTGTTCGAACCCGGCAAGACGGCCGTGGTGCTGCCAGGTGTCAACTTCGCGAGCAACAGCGCGGTGCTCGACCCATCGTCCCAGGAGATCCTGGACAAGGTCGCGAACTTCATGCAGTACAATCCGAGCGGGTACAAGCTCGAGGTGGCCGGCTACACCAGCAGCACCGGCAGCCCGCGCGCACAACATGCGGCTCTCGCGGCAGCGTGCGGAAGCCGTCGTGAAGTACCTCGAGAGCAAGGGTGTCCCGACTGGCATGCTGACGGCCAAGGGCTACGGTCCGGACTTCCCGTCGACACCAACGCGACCGCGGCTGGTCGTGCGAACAACCGGCGGGTCGAGCTGAAGCAGATCAAGTAGCCAGACCGCCAAGTACGTAGGATACGCGCCGGGATCTTATGATTCCGGCGCGTGTCTCCCTCCCTTTGATTAGCTTGGTTCGCGGTAGGTTGCTGCCGGATGATCACAGGTCGGGTGCCGTTTGACATTGGCACGGAACCGATTGTGCAATAGTGATTTAGGCCAATTGGCCTCGCTCCGGCCGAGGCCCACACCCTCTGAGGAACGTTTCATGAGCCGCAAGTTCACACTGCTCTGCGCCGCGGTCGCCCTCCTGGCGACGGTGCCGGCGCACGCCCAGGAGAAGGGACAGATTCAGTTCGGCATTGGCGCCGGTCTGCCCTTCTACGCCTCCGATCTCGGCCTGAACAACAACGTCGGCGTCGGTGCGCGGCTGGGCTACATGTTCACGAGCAAGATCGGTATCGAAGCGGATGCGTTTTACTACAACACCGAGCCCTCAAGCGCCCAGTACACCGGTGTGAATATCACCGAGGTCCCGATTCATGCGCGCCTGACCTACAGCGCGCCAATCGGCGCGGGGCTGGGGGCGGTGATCGGCCTTGGGTACGTGGACAATTCGTGGAGCGGGAGCGATACCGAGGGCTACTTCATGAACTCCCAGGCCAGCGACGGTGGCCCGAGCGGCCTCATCGGCCTTCGCTTCGGCACCGCCGGCAAGGTGTCGATGCGCGTCGACCTGACCGGGGACTACATCCTCAACCCGATCAATGACTCCACCAATGCGATCCTCGGCAGCCCGACCGCCCAGGACACTCGCTTCGACCTGGCCCTGAACGCCATGCTGAGCATCGCGTTCGGCGGCAAGCCGGGGACGCCGAAGGATTCGGACAAGGACGGGGTGCCGGACAAGACCGACCTCTGCCCGAACACGCCGCTGGGCACCGCGGTGGACGCCAACGGCTGCCCCTACGGCGACGCCGACAAGGATGGCGTGACCGACAACCTCGACAAGTGCCCGAACACCCCGCTGGGTGCGACGGTGGACGCGGCCGGCTGCCCGTCGGACAGCGACAAGGACGGCGTGTATAACGGGATCGATCAGTGCCCGAACACCCCGATGGGTGCAACGGTGGACGCCAAGGGCTGCCCGTCGGATCAGGACAGCGACGGCGTGTACAACGGGATCGACCAGTGCCCCGACACGCCTCCGGGCGTCAAGGTCAACGCCAAGGGCTGCCCGCTTGACTCGGACGGCGACGGCGTGCCGGACTACATGGACAAGTGCCCGAACACCCCGGCCGGCATGAAGGTCAACGAAGTGGGCTGCCCGCTGCTGTTCGAGCCGGGCAAGACGGCGGTGGTGCTGCAGGGCGTGAACTTCGCCAGCAACAGCGCAGTGCTCGATCCGTCCTCGACCGAGACGCTGGACAAGGTCGCGAACTTCGTGCAGTACAACCCGACCGGGTACCGCCTGGAAGTGGCCGGCTACACCAGCAGCACCGGCAGCCGGGCGCACAACATGACGCTCTCGCAGCAGCGGGCGGAGTCGGTTGTGAAGTACCTCGTCAGCAAGGGTGTCCCGGCCAGCATGCTCGTGGCCAAGGGCTACGGTCCGGACTTCCCGATCGACACCAACGCGACCGCGGCTGGTCGCGCGAACAACCGGCGGGTGGAGCTGAAGCAGATCAAGTAGCTCGCCGCCAAGTATGAAGGATATGCGCCGGGATCTCACGATTCCGGCGCATGTTCTTTCATATTCCCTGGATAGGTTACTTGCTGACCTCTCACCTTCAGGAGTAGGCCCTATGTTCGGTAAGCGTGCAGTTCTCGTTGTCTTGCTGGCCCTCGGAATCGCCGCCTCAGCGAACGCCCAGCAAAAGGGGCAGTTCCAGGTCGGCGTCGGCGCCGGCCTTCCGTTCTACGCCGACACCCTCAACCTGGATAACAGCATCGGGTTCGGTGGCCGGCTCGGCTATATGATCAGCGACAAGATCGGGATTGAGGGCGACATCTTCTACTACTCCACCAATCCCACTGGCAGCAGCATCGATGTCACCCAGATGCCGCTGAATGGCCGGCTGACCTATTACGCCAACATGAGCCGCAACTTCGGCTTCATCTTCGGCTTGGGCGCCGTGTACAACAGCTGGGGCGGCGACAGCCTTGAATCCTATTACGGCCCCTTCATTACCGATAACGATGCTGGCCCAAGCGGGCTCCTCGGGCTGCGATTCGGCGGCGGCAAGGTCGGGCTGCGGATCGATGGCACAGTCGACTACATCATCAATCCCTTCAATGAGACGGGCCCGGCCAACGACCACCGTTGGGACTTGGGCATGGACGCCATGCTGACCTTCGCGTTCGGCGGCAAGCCGGGGACGCCGAAGGATTCGGACAAGGACGGGGTGCCGGACAAGACGCCCGACCTCTGCCCGAACACGCCGCTCGGCACCGCGGTGGACGCCAACGGCTGCCCCTACGGCGACGCCGACAAGGATGGCGTGACGGACAACCTCGACAAGTGCCCGAACACCCCGATGGGTGCGACGGTGGACGCGGCCGGCTGCCCGTCGGATACGGACAAGGACGGCGTGTATAACGGGATCGATCAGTGCCCGAACACCCCGATGGGTGCGACGGTGGACGCCAAGGGCTGCCCGGCGGACCAGGACAGCGACGGCGTGTACAACGGGATCGACCAGTGCCCCGACACGCCTGCGGGCGCCAAGGTGGACGCCAAGGGCTGCCCGGTTGACTCGGACGGCGACGGCGTGCCGGACTACATGGACAAGTGCCCGAACACCCCGGCCGGCATCAAGGTGAACGCCGAGGGCTGCCCGATCCTGTTCGAACCCGGCAAGACGGCCGTGGTGCTGCAGGGTGTCAACTTCGCGAGCAACAGCGCGGTGCTCGACCCATCGTCCCAGGAGATCCTGGACAAGGTCGCGAACTTCGTGCAGTACAATCCGAGCGGGTACAAGCTCGAGGTGGCCGGCTACACCAGCAGCACCGGCAGCCGCGCGCACAACATGCGGCTCTCGCAGCAGCGTGCGGAAGCCGTCGTGAAGTACCTCGAGAGCAAGGGTGTCCCGACTGGCATGCTGACGGCCAAGGGCTACGGTCCGGACTTCCCGATCGACACCAACGCGACCGCGGCTGGTCGTGCGAACAACCGGCGGGTCGAGCTGAAGCAGATCAAGTAGCCAGACCGCCAAGTACGTAGGATACGCGCCGGGATCTTATGATTCCGGCGCGTGTCTTTTTTCCTCCCTTTGATTAGCTTGGTTCGCGGTAGGTTGCTGCCGGATGATCACAGGTCGGGTGCCGTTTGACATTGGCACGGAACCGATTGTGCAATAGTGATTTAGGCCAATTGGCCTCGCTCCGGCCGAGGCCCACAC
>JAWKQM010000023.1 GCA_041390145.1 Gemmatimonadales bacterium
TGAGGATATCCTGAACGCCGTGGTCACTGCGGCGGCCAATGGGAACCGACTGGAGCGGATGCGCCCGATCGTGAAGCCGTGGGCTCGCGAGGTACAACGGCTGCTGGCCAAGGAGCCGGAACTCGCGGTCTCTGCCGCGTTCGCCAAGGGCTACGCGTCCGTAGCGGACAAGATGGGCTGGGACGCCGACCGCCGCGCGGCCACCGACGGCGAGGCGGGAATCGTTCAGCAGCGGCTGGCGGAATTCCCGATCGCGCGCACCCGGCCATTCTTCGATGCCGTGGAAGGCAAGACGAAGGGGACCGGCGGCCTGTTGTCGGTCACCGTCAATCCTGAAGCGTGCAAGGGGTGCAACCTCTGCGTGGATGTCTGCCCCGACGGCGCGCTGGTCACCATCCGCCAGGACGACGACTCGTTGGCGCTCCTGCGCCGCAATTGGGAAGTGTGGCAGGAGCTCCCGGACACCGACGACCGGTTTGTCAACGTCTCCGACGTCGATGAAGGAATTGGTGTCCTCTCCTCGCTCCTGCTCAAGAAGGCCACCTACCGCTCGATGGTTGGGGGCGACGGCGCCTGCATGGGGTGCGGCGAGAAGACGGCCGTCCACCTCATCGTCTCGTCCATCTTCGCCTCGATGCAGCCGCGGGTGAAGGAACATCTCGTCCACCTCGACGAGCTGATCACGGCCCTGGACGGGATGGCCCGGGAACTCCTCGCCTCAGGCGCCGACCTCGAGGCCGCCGCCAAGGGGAGCGGCGCCGCCGCGGTCCCAGTCGATGCGGCCAAGCGGGAGCAGCTCGCCCGCCTCACCAAGACCATCGCCGAACTGCGCGACCTGCAATGGCGTTACCAGGCCGGCCCAAGCGGCGTCGGCCGTGCACCCATGGGAATGGCCAACAGCACCGGCTGCTCTTCGGTCTGGGGCAGCACCTATCCCTACAACCCGTACCCGTTCCCCTGGGTGAACCACCTCTTCCAGGATGCGCCGTCGATCGCCATCGGTCTCTTCGAGGCGCAGATGCGGAAGATGGCCGACAACGTGGCGCTGGTCCGCCGTGCGGAGCTCCTCCGCGACGGCTCCTACGACCCGGGCATGCACGATGAATTGCTGTCGTCACTTACCTGGACCGATTTCGACGATGACGAGTTTGCGCTCTGCCCGCCGATCCTCGCCATGGGCGGCGACGGGGCGATGCTCGACATCGGGTTCCAGAACCTCTCGCGCCTGCTTGCCTCCGGCAAGCCAATCCGGGTGGTGGTACTCGACACCCAGGTGTACTCGAACACCGGCGGGCAGGCCTGTACGTCGGGCTTCACCGGCCAGGTGGCCGACATGTCCGGCTTCGGCAAGGCACAGCACGGCAAGAAAGAGGTCCGGAAGGAACTGGCGCTGCTCGGCATCGCGCACCGCGGTGTGTATGTTCACCAGAGCTCGCAGGCGGCCGCCTCCCACCTCATCGGCGGCGTCCTGCGGGGATTGCACAAGCGGCGCCCGGTGCTGATCAACGTCTACACGCCCTGCCCGGTCGAACATGGCCTGGCCGACGACTGGTCGCAGCACGCGGCGCGCCTGGCGCTCGAGAGCCGGGCGTTCCCCTTCCTCACCTTCGACCCCGACGCCGGCCCGACCTACGCCGACCAGCTCTCACTCGACGGCAATCCGGCCGTCGACGACCTCTGGCCGACCTACACCCTGCGGTTCCTCGACGACTCCGGGTCGGAGGAAGCGCTGGAACTGCCGGTGACCATCGCGGACTGGGCCGCGACCGAGGCGCGCTTCAAGCAGCACTTCAAGGAGGTGCCGGCGAGCGAGTGGAACGAGGAGATGCGTCCCTTCCACGAGTTCTTCATTCTGTCCGCCGAAGAGCGGGAGGGCCTGACCCCGTACATCCTGGCCCTCACCAAGGAGCGGAAGCTCCGCCGGCTGCGGGTGTCGAAGGAGATCGTACAGCTGGCGGAGGAGCGGCAGATGTTCTGGTCGCAGCTCCGGCAGATTGCCGGGCTCGAGGTGGCGCCGGCCGTGCGAGACCTGGTGGCTGCGTCCCTCGAGGAAGAGTTCGAGTCACGCAGCGCCGCCTTGCGGGCCGAATACGAGCAGAAGCTGACCGACCTCCGCGCCAGCTACCCGGCGCAGATGGCCCGGCAGCTCGCCACGGCACTGCTCTCGAAGGCCGGCGGGTCGGCCGCGGTGGCGGAGTTCCTGGCGGAGCTCCCGGCTGCGACGATGCCGGCCAACGGCAACGCAGTCGCAACGGCACCAGCGGCACCAGCGCCAGCGACGAAGGCACCCGCGCCCGCTGCCGTACCGCCCGCCGCGGCTCCCGCCGCCGTGGCGCCGGCACCGACACCGGCCGCTGAGGTGGAAGAGGACGAGGGCATGGTCCTCGAGGCGTATATCGACTCCGCCCGGTGCACCAGCTGTGACGAATGCACCAACATCAGCAAGAAGCTGTTCGCCTACAACGCCGACAAGCAGGCCTATATCAAGGACGCGGCGGCGGGGACATTCAAGCAACTGGTGACCGCGGCCGAACGGTGCCCGGTGTCCATCATCCACCCGGGCACCCCGCTCAACCCGAAGGAGAAGGACCTCGACAAGTGGATTGCGCGCGCGGCAAAGTTCAACTGAGCGTCCGTTGATGCGCTCACCAGGATTCCGGCACGGCGTCCACCCTCCCGAGGCAAAGGAGCTGACTCATCAGCTCCCGATCCGTCGGATGCCGTACCCCGACGAGATCGTGCTTCCGCTGCGCCAGCATGCCGGAAAGCCGGCCAAGCTCTGCGTGCAGGTGGGCGACCACGTCGAGCGGGGCGACCCGGTCGGACTGGCCGACGGCTGGGTGTCCGTCCCCATCCACTCGTCGGCGGCCGGCCGGGTGACCGACATCGGCATGTGGCCCCATCCCGACGGCACCATGGCCACCGCCGTACGGATCGCGGTGGACCGGTACGCCGCACAAGTCCCGCGGCCCCGGATGGTGCCGCATTGGGAGGGGCTGTCGACCGATGACGTGGTGCGCGCGGTGCAGGACGCGGGCGTCGTTGGGCTTGGCGGGGCCGCCTTCCCCACGCATGTGAAGCTGGCTCCGCCGGCTGATTTTCCGGTCCATACGCTCATCATCAACGGCGCCGAGTGCGAGCCGTACCTGACGTCCGACCACCGGACCATGGCGGAGTACCCGGCGCGGGTCATGTTCGGGATCCGGGTGATGATGCACACCATGAAGGTGAGCAAGTGCGTGGTGGGGGTGGAGCGGAACAAGCCCGACGCGATCGACGCGCTGCGCGGCGCACTTCCCGCCGACCTCGACATCACGATCCTGCCGCTGACCGTGAAGTATCCGCAGGGCGCCGAGAAGATGCTGATCCAGGCAGTCACCGGGGTTGAAGTTCCGTCCGGCAAGCTGCCGGTGACGGTCGGCGTGGTGGTGCAGAACGTCGGGTCGGTCGCCGCGATTGCGGAGGTGTTCGAAACCGGACTCCCGCTGATCGAGCGAATCGTGACCGTCTCGGGGCACGGCCTGCTGCGGCCGGCCAACCTCATCGTGCCGGTGGGCACCAAGCTGCGGGACCTGCTGGACTATTGTGGCGGGCTGGCGCCCGACGCCGCGGAAGTGATCATCGGCGGGCCGATGATGGGGCAAGCCCAGGCCAACCTCGACGCCCCGGTCCTGAAGGGCACGACGGGCGTGGTGGTGCTGCAGCGGCACGAGACCCGTCTCGAGAAGGTGTACCCCTGCATCCACTGCGGACGCTGCCTCGACGCCTGCCCCGTCTTCCTCAATCCCTCGCTCCTGGGGGACCTGGCCCGGGTCAGCCGGTATGACGACATGACCGACGCCCACCTGGCGGACTGCATGCTCTGCGGCTCCTGCTCCTACGTGTGCCCCTCCAACATTCCGCTCTCGCAACTCTTCCAGGCGAGCAAGGTCGCGCTCCGGCGCGCCGCCGCGGGGGCGGCATGAACGCGCCTCGTCAACCCGGCCTGGTCATCACGGCGTCGCCGCATGTGCGATCGCAGGATTCGACGCCGGTCATCATGTGGAACGTTGTGGGGACGCTGGTGCCGGTCATCGGGGCGGCGGCGTGGTACTTCGGCATCAGCGCGCTGCTGGTGATTTCGGCCGCTGCACTCGGCGCCCTGGTGACCGAACGGCTGTTTGGCCGGGGCGGTTCGCTCGCCGACGGATCGGCGGTCATCACCGGCCTCCTCCTTGGACTTACCCTGCCCGCCGGGATGCCGCTCTGGATGGCCGCCCTTGGCGGGGCATTCGGGATCGGCTTCGGGAAGATCGTCTGGGGCGGCCTCGGGCAGAACGTCTTCAACCCCGCCCTGGTGGGCCGCGCCTTTCTGCAGGCGGCGTTCCCCGTCGCCATCACCACCTGGCCCACCGGCGGCGGGTCGTTCTGGACCCTGCGGGGCGACCTCTTCGCGCTGCCATTCATGCATCCCGTCACCGACGCCATCACATCCGCCACGCCGCTCGGGCTGCTCAAGTTCGAGGGCAAGGGCACCGACCTCGCGCACCTGGTCATGGGAAACACCGGCGGATCGCTGGGTGAGACTGCCGCCATCGTGATCCTGGCCTGCGGCGCCTATCTGGCCTTCCGCGGGTACCTCAACTGGCGGATTCCCGTCAGCATCTTCCTGACCGTCGCCGCGCTCAGCACCGTGATCCACCTCGTGGACGCGCAGCGCCCCGACGCCCTCTTCATGCTCTTCTCCGGCGGCCTGATGCTCGGCGCGGTGTACATGGCGACCGACATGGTCACGTCGCCGGTCACCAACCGCGGTCGCTGGGTGTTCGGCGCCGGGGTCGGTGCACTGGTGGTAGTGATCCGGCTATGGGGCGGCCTGCCCGAGGGCGTCATGTACGCGATCCTGTTCATGAACGCGCTGGTGCCGTTCATCAATCGCGCCACACAGCCCCGGGTATTCGGCACCGCGCGCAGGGAGGCGGCATGACCATGCCGCACTCACACGGCGCCCCTGCCACCGCCACTCCACGTGCCAGCACCCCGGCGTGGCGCCTGGTGGCCACGCTGGCCGTGGCCGGCGCCATGTCCGGCCTGCTGGTCTCCTCGGTGTACCAGTGGACCCTCCCCGCCATCGAGCAGCATGCGGCGGAGCGGGAGAAGGCGGCGGTGTACGAAGTCCTCGGCGCACCGGCGCGGTGGGACACGCTCTACCTGGTGGATGACGCGCTGACCCGGACCGCCCCCGCCACGAAGGGGGTCGCGCGCACGCCTCGCGCCTTCGTTGGCTTCGATACCGACGGGAAGGAACTGGGGGTGGCCATCACCGGCACCGAGCCCGGCTTCCAGGACAACGTGACCATCATGATCGGGTTCCGGCCGGCCACCGGCGAGCTCATCGGCTTCCGCGTACTGGAGCAGAAGGAAACGCCGGGCCTGGGCGACAAGATCGAGAGCGACACGGCGTTCACCAGCCAGTTTGCCGGACGGATGCCCCCGTTGCGTGGGGTGAAGGGCGCCACCAGCGGCGGGAAGGACGAAGTCCAGACCATTACGGGCGCCACGATCTCCTCGCGCGCGGTGGTGCGGATCATCAACAACGCCATCGCCAGGTGGAGCCCGCTCCTCGCCGCCTGGGAAGAGGGAGGTGCCCAGTGACCGACGGCGCGCCCGCCACCCCCGCCAGTCCGCCGGAATTCGTTCCCGGCGCCCCACCCCCGGCCGCGTTCAGCGCGGACGTGTGGCGGGGCATCGGGCGGGAAAACCCCGTGCTGATCCAGATGCTGGGGCTCTGTCCGTCCATGGCCGTCACCAACACCCTGGCCAACGGCCTCGCGATGGGCGCGGCCACGCTCCTGGTGCTCGTGGGCTCGGAGGTGTTCGTCTCGCTGTTCCGCAAGGTGATCCCAGGTGAGGTTCGCATCACCTCCTACGTCCTGATCATCGCCACCTTCGTGACCGTCGTGGACCTGCTGCTGGCCGCCACCTTTCCGGATATCAGCAAGGCGCTGGGCCCGTTCATGCCGCTGATCGTCGTCAACTGCATCGTCCTGGGGCGCGCCGAGGCATTTGCGGCGAAGGTCCGGCCGGTGCGCGCCCTGGCCGACGGCATCGGCATGGGCCTGGGCTTCACCCTGACGCTCGTCGTCATCAGCGGCATCCGCGAACTGCTCGGCCGCGGGTCGCTCCTGAACGTCAACGTCTTTGGCCCGCACTTCGAGCCCTGGGTGTTCATGGTGATGCCGCCGGGCGGGTTCCTGACCCTTGGCATCCTCATGCTCGGCCTGGCCTGGTTCGCAGAGGCGCGCCGGCGGCGCGCGAAGGCGGTCGCATGAGCAACCTCGCATGGATCTTCGTCTCGACGCTGCTGGTCAGCAACTTCACCCTGGCGATGTTCCTGGGGCTCTGCCCCTTCTTCGGGGTCACCTCGAAGATCGACACCGCCTGGCGGCTGGGAGCGGCGAACACCTTTGTGATGCTGCTGACCGCGCTCGGGGCCTGGACCCTCAACACCTACGTGCTCACCCAGGTGCCGTTCCTCCGCACCATCGCGTTCATCGTGGTCATCGCCTCGGGCGTCCAGATCGTGGAGATGGCGATCAAGAAGTTCTCGCCCACGCTGTTCCGGCAGCTGGGCATTTTCCTCCCGCTGATCACCACCAACTGCGCGATCCTCGGCCTGGCGCTCTTCCAGACCGCCCGTCAGTACACCCTGGCCGAGTCGATCGTGTTCGCGCTCGGCGGCGGCGCCGGGCTGACGCTGGCCCTCTCACTCATGGCGTCGATCCGGGAGCGCATGGACGTGGCCGACGTGCCGGTCGTGGCCCGGGGCATGGGTCTGGTGCTGGTGGTGGCCTCCGTGCTGTCGATGGCGTTCATGGGATTCGCCGGCATGGGGAGCGCACCATGAGCATCACTGTCATCGCCGTCGCGCTCTGCGCCGGGATGTTCGTCCTGTTTGGCCTCCTGCCGCACCGCGGCTGCGATGGACACTGCAGCGGATGTGGCCGCTCCTGCGAGCGGTATGACCACGAAGGAGACACCGATGTCGGATGACCTCTTCCGGCGGCGCCCCACCCGGCGCGAATTCCTCGCGATCGGCGGCGGCGTGTTCGTCGCCCTCTCGCTCCCGCTCGCCCTCCGGCGGCGTGTGCAGCTGTTCCGGCGATCCTTCCCCGTCATGGGGACCATCGCCGAGGTACAGGTGGCGCACCCGGACCCGCGGCTGGCGGAGGCGGCCATCGATGCCGCCATGGCGGAGCTCCAGCGGGTGGAACGGGTCATGACCCGGTTCCGGCCCGACTCGGACATCGGACGGGTGAACGCCGGCGCGGCGGTCGAGGGAGTCACCGTGTCAGCGGAGACCGCCTTCGTCATCCAGTCGGCACTGGCCTGGTCCTCCGTGAGTGACGGCGCCTTTGACCCCGCGCTGGGGTCGGCATCGGCCCTGTGGGATGTCCTGCACCGTGAGGAACCACCGGCGGACAAGTCGGTGGCCCGGCTGGCCTCGCGCGGACTGTGGCGGAAGGTGGATCTCTCGCGGGCAGGCGGGACGCACCAGGTGCGGTTCAACGACCCCGACGTCCAGCTCGATCTGGGCGGGATTGCCAAGGGGTACGGCATCGACCGGTCGGTGGCAGCCCTGCGCAATCTGGGCGTGCAGCACGCTATCGTGACGGTCGGTGGGGACCTCTACGCCCTGGGCAACGCCCCCGACGGGGCCCCCTGGGAGGTCGGCATTCGCGACCCGCACCAGCTCGACCGACTGGCCGGCCGGCTCGCCGTGACCGACCGCGCCGTGACCACGTCCGGGGACTACGAGCGGTACTTCACCTGGCACGGCGTGCGGTACCACCACCTGATCGACCCCCGCACCGCGGCGCCCCGCCGATCCGCAATCCATAGCGTCACGGTGCAGGGAGAGAACGCCATGCATGCCGATGCCGCCGGCACGGCCGTGTTCGGTATGCCGGCCGATGCGGCGCTCCGTGTGGCCCGGCGGGTTCTCACCGACGCTGAGGTTACCCCGCTTACCTGAGTTGGCCTGGAGGAGTTATGAAGAGCCAGAACCTGTTCTGCAGCGCGTGCGACCGGCCGGTCCGGGTGCTCATCACGGACGAGCCGACCAGCGAAGGTCAGGCGGAGGTGACTGACGCGGAAATGATCTGCCTCGAGATCGGTGCCCAGTGCACCGGTCATCTCTGTCCGCTCGGCGCGGCGGAGCCGGGGGCCATGGTGCGGCGCATCGTCCGCAACGGCATCCCGCTCGACACCCTGCAGACCGTCAAGGCCGACTGCCCCTTCTGCTTCAGCCAGACGGAGATGATCCTCTACGGCGACGGCAAGGCGGGCTGCTCGGCGTGCGGCGCCGATGGTCGCTGGGTGGTCGATCACATCGAGCCGGCCTGACACAGCGGGTCTGACGCCTCGCCCTGATTGAACGCGCTGCACACGGCAGATGTGCAGCGCCTGCCCCGCCCGTCGTCCCCCATCCAGCATGTCATGAGACCGCCCGTTCCGGGCACCTCCCCCTTTACCTGTGCGGAGCGGGCGTGAATCGACCGATGCGAGCGGCGGTCAGTGTGCTCCTCCTGTCCGGGTGTGTCTCTTGGGAAACCACCGAGATTGCCAGCCCGGACAAGGTCCCGGCAAACAGGGTGATCACGGTCTGGACCCGCAGCGGTTCCATGCGGTGGAAATCGGTCCAGGTGACCCCGGACAGCCTCAGTGGCGTCCCAACCACCGCGTCGCGCAGTTGCGGCACCTGCCGTGTCTCCATTCCCATCTCCGCGGTGGATTCGACCAAGTCGCAGTCGTCCAATGCCCTTCCCGTCGTACTGGCCACGGCACCGTTCGTGTTCCTGATCGTCTCGCTGATGAGCTACGACTCAGGCCCCACCACCTACTGAATCCCCTCTGGACGCCGGTCCGGTATACTATTGGGTGACAGTTCCATCCCACCCGCCGAACTGATGGAGGTGCAGAGGCGATGTTCCGCAAACAACACCCCCCACCAGGTTCACGACCCGGCACCCTGGCCATCCCGCCCGACTCACCCCCGCCCCGGATACATGTCTACCAGTACACGGCCGAGGAGCTGCTCGAGCGGCCGATCGGGAAGGTGGAGGAGCTGGTACCCTTCGCGAGGAGCGACAAGACCACGTGGGTGGATGTTCGCGGCCTTGGGGACGAGGCGGTGCTCCGTCGGATTGCCGAGCTGTTCAACATCGACGGACTTTCGCTCGAGGACGCGGTCAACCTGCCCCAGCGGGCCAAGTCCGAGGCACGCGACCAGCATCAGGTGATCATCGCCCGCCTGCCGATCCTGACGGAGGACGGCGGCGTGGATACCCCGCAGGTGTGCCTGCTTCTCGGCAAGCGGCACCTGGTCTCCTTCCAGGAAACCGCCCTCGGCGCCTTCGAGCCGGTGCGGGAGCGCCTCCGGTCCGGCATCGGGCCCATCCGGGCCCTCGGCCCCGACTACCTGGCCTATGCCCTGATCGACACCCTGATCGACCGCTACTATCCGCCCGCCGAGCAGTTGTCGCATGAACTCGAGGACCTCGAGGACGAGATCTCCGAGCGCGACAACCCTGAGGCGATCGCTCGCCTGCACGACATCCGCCGGCAGCTCGTGATCCTCCGCCGGGTGGGCTGGCCCCAGCGGGAGGCAATCACCAGCCTGATCCGGGACCAGACCCCGTTCGTGACCGACGAGGTACGGGCCTACCTGCGCGACACCCAGGATCACATCGCGCAAATCGTGGAACTCATCGACTCCTGCCGTGAAATGACGGTGAGCCTGATGGACATCCACCTCTCGGCGCTCAGCCAGCGCACCAACGAAGTCATGAAGGTGCTGACGATCGTCGCCAGCATCTTCATCCCGCTGACATTCATTGCGGGCATTTATGGGATGAATTTCGAGTACATGCCGGAACTGCACCGACAGCACGCCTACCCGATGGTGATTGCGACCATGGCGGTCGTGGCTGCCCTGATGCTGGGCTACTTCTGGCACCGGGGCTGGATCGGGGGCCGCAAACGAGAGGACCGCAAATGAACGAGTTGCTCAAGTGGGCCGATCCCGAGCAGATCTCCAACATGGTGGTGGTCTTCGTCCCGAAACTGGTCGCCGCGATCCTCGTCTTCCTGCTGTTCTGGGTGGGACTCCGGCTTACCCAGCGGCCCATCCGGGCGGGACTCCAGCGCGCGGGCTTCGCGGACGCGCTGATCCGGCTGATCGTGGACAGCCTCTACAAGGGCGCCGTGCTGCTCCTCGGCCTCGTGATGGCCGCGAGCCAGCTGGGCATCAACGTTGGGGCGGCGCTGACCGGGATCGGGGTGGTGGGCGTGGCGGTGGGGTTTGCGGCCCAGGAGACGCTCGCGAACATGATCGCGGGATTCCTGATCTTCTGGGACCATCCCTTCAAGATCGGCGACTACATCACCGCCCATGGGCTCTATGGCGAAGTCACCGCCATCACCATGCGGACCACCCGCATTCGCACGATGGAGAACACCTACGTGGTCATCCCCAACAGCCAGATCATCGGCGACGTCCTGGTGAACCACTCCATGTATGGGGAGACGCGGGTCAACGTCCCGATCGGGATTGCCTACAAGGAGCAGATCGTCCAGGCCCGGGAGGTCCTGCTCTCGGCCGTGGCGGGGCTGGAGGGAGTCATGGCGGACCCTGCCCCGACGGTGGTGGTGTCGGAGCTCGACAGCTCGAGCGTCAACCTCCTGGTCCGGGTGTGGATCGACGACGCCTGCGATGAGCGCCCTGTCTTCCACCGCGTGATGGAGGCGTCGAAGGTGGCCCTCGACCGCGCCGGCATTGAGATCCCGTTCCCGCACCTCCAGCTCTTCGTGGACGACGTCCGGGAGAAGGTCTGGGCGGATGCGGCACGGTTTCCGGGGGTCGGGACGAGCCGGGAGTAGTCCTACCTCGCGGCCTTCCGCGGCACCTTCGTCGGCGCCATGGCGGCATTGTAGGCGTAGGCCGCCATGACCACGGCGTTCTTCATGAGGTCCTGGGCCTGGATGGTGTCGTAGAAGTCCAGGTTGGTGTGGCCGCCGGTTCCGGGAATGTTGTCCTGCAGGAACTGGAAGCCCGGCAGCCCCACCTCGTCGAACGACACGTGGTCGGTGCTGCCGACGCTCTGATTGGACACTACCACCATCCCGAAGTCCCGGAACGGCTCCATCCAGGCGCTGAGCATGGCCCGCGCCGCCTCGTTGCCCTGCAGGTAGATGCCGAGATACTGCCCCGCCCCGTAGTCCTGGTTGAAATACACCGACAACTTCTCGTAGGCCGGCTTGACCCCGACGGTGGAGTCCCGCGGGTCGCCGAAGTGCTCCCGGACATACGCGCGCGACCCCCACAGCCCCTCCTCCTCGCCGCTCCAGAGCGCGAACCGGATGGTCCGGCGCGGCCGGGCGCCGACCGCCTTCAGGATGCGCGCGGCTTCCAGCACCACGGCAGAGCCGGAGGTGTTGTCGCTGGCGTTCGGGCTCGCGTGCCAGGTGTCGAAATGCGCGCCGATCATCACGACCTCGTCCTTGAGGTCGGTGCCCTGGATTTCACCCGTGATATTCACCGCCTGCTCGACCACGTCGCCGATCCGGTTGCGTACGTCGATCTGGACCGTCACCGGAATCCCCCGCTTGAGGATCCGGTACATCCGGTTGTAGTGCTCCGGGGTGATGGCAACGATGACGGGCCCCGCCAGCATGCCCGCCCGCGACCACCGGTCTCTCCACGCACCGGGACGCGAGAAGCCGCGCACCGCACCGAGCCAGCCGCTCTCCGACTGCATCACGGCGGCCACCCCCTCGGAAGCGAAGAAGGCCATCTTCTCCTCCGAGCTGAGGAGCTCTGGGTTGGGGGGCGGCCGGTTCGGAGCGGGGCGAACCGGGGCGATCACGGTGCGCTGCAGGGAGTCCAGGTTGGCCTGGCTCCGGCGCGGAACACCATTGGTCAGGGGCGCCAGGTCAATCGCGGCCGGCGGCGTCACCAAGACTGCCTTGCCCCTGAGCGTGCCGCGGTACTGGTCGAGGTCGCGCCGCAGCTGGAGCTCGACGATTTCCGCCTGCGCCACCTGGGGGCCGTCAGTGCCGCGGGTGTGGGCCAGCGGATAGCCGACCATCGGCTGGTAGTCGGGCTCGAGCATGTGGAGCGACACGAACTCGTTGTCCCACGTCACGCCGAAGTCCATGAACGGCTCGGGTGTCACGTTGGTCAGCCCGAGGCTCCGCATCTGCCCCAGGGCCCACTGCTGCGCCCGCTGCATGTCCCGCGAGAGGGTCAGGCGCGCGCCGAGGACGTCGGTCATGTAGCTCTCGAAGTTCATGACCTGGGAGTGCTGGAGCCCTTCGGTGCGAATCTTCGCCATCATCACCGAGTCGACGGGGGTGGGATCACCGGAGAATCCCGCGGTCAGGAGCAGCAGGAGGGCGGTGGCGGCGGGGCGGAATCGGAACGGCATCGGATCTCCTCGGCAATGTGAAAACGGGACCAGGCCTCAGCCTGATCCCGTCTCCAAAGGTACTGCCAAACTGCCGCGGCTGACGACTACTTCTTGGCGGCGCCCGGCGGGAAGTTCTTGAACATCTTGTCGACGGCCTTCTGCAGGTTCGCCTGGTTCTTGGCGGCGTCCGAGCTCGGGTTCATCTGCTTGGTGGCGGTGGACTGCCAGATCAGCTGCTTCATGGCCGGGTCGTAGAGGTCAACCACGAGGGTGCCGGTGTTGATGGTCTGGGGAGTCGTGGTCGACATGCCCCCGCCCATTCCGCCCCAGCCCCATCCACCCGCCATGCCCGGGCCGGTGCCAAAGGTGTTGTACTGGGTGGACTGCTGCACGCTGATCTGGTAGGCAACGTACATGCTCACGTCACCGCTGTCCTGCTTGACCATGCCCCGCATGCTGAGCACGGAGTCGATGGCCTGCCGGATCTGCAGGTCCATGAGCTGGTTCGGATACTTGGCGCCGGTGATGTCGACCC
>JAWKQM010000024.1 GCA_041390145.1 Gemmatimonadales bacterium
ACATGCTCGTGGACGTGGCGCGCGTGGTGAAGGAAGACGACAGCGGCACCGAGGAGCCGACCGGCGACGAAGCCGCCGCGCCTGCCGGTGACGACACGGACGAGGGCTGATGAACACCGTCCACGCGCCCTCTGTCACCCTCGAGGACATCCGCGCCGCTGCCAAGACGATCGCGGGCGTCACGGCGCGCACGCCGCTGGTCGAGATGCCGGCGCTCACCAAGCTCACCGGACATTCGGTGGCGCTGAAGTGCGAGCAGATGCAACCGATCGGGGCCTTCAAGGTGCGCGGCGCCTACAACGCCATTCAGCGCATGCCGAAAGAGGCGCGGGCCCGCGGGGTGATCACCTACTCGAGCGGCAACCACGGGCTGGCCGTGTCGTGGGCCGCGTCGCAGGTGGGGGTCCGTGCCGTCATCGTGATGCCAGACACCGCTCCCCAGGTCAAGGTGGACGGGGTGCGCAAGCTCGGTGGCGAGGTGGTGTTTGTAGGCCCCAGGTCGCTCGATCGCAAGGTGAAGGCGGAGGAAATCTGCGCCGCCGAGGGGCTGGCCATGCTGCCGCCCTTCGATCACCCGGATGTCATTGCAGGGCAGGGCACCTGCGGCGTGGAGATCCTCGAGGCGTGGCCGCATGTGGAGACCATCCTGGTGCCGGTGGGTGGCGGCGGGTTGCTGGCCGGCATCTGCGTGGCCGTGGCCGGCATGCACCCCGAGGTGAAGGTGGTGGCGGTCGAGCCGGAGGGCGCGGCCAAGCTGACCGCCGCGATGGAGGCCGGTGGCCCCTCCACGCTGGAGCGCGCCACCAGCATGGCCGACGGGTTGCTCACCCTTTCGGTGGGCTCGATGACCTATCCGCTCATCGCACCGGTCATTCACGAGGTGGTGACCGTGTCCGACGAGGAAATTGCCGCGGCCGTGCGCCTGCTCCATCATGAGGCGGGGTTGCGCGTGGAGCCGTCCGGGGCCGTCACAACCGCGGCGCTCCTCGCCCGGAAGGTGCGGCCGCATGGTCCGGCGGTGGCGGTGGTGAGCGGCGGCAATATGGACGAGGACTTCTTCGACCGACTGGTGAACTGAATGAGCCTGGCCCCGAAGATCATCGTCGCGGACGACGATCAGGCCCTGACCCGCACGCTGTCCTGGATTCTCAAGGACAACGGGTATGAGGTCACGACCGTGCCGGGCGGCGAAAATCTCTTCGATCACCTGCTCGCCGAGCAGTTCGACCTGCTCCTCCTCGACATCATGATGCCCAAGGTGGACGGGCTGCAACTCCTCGAGAAGGTCAAGACCGACTATCGGTTCAAGGACCTCCCCGTCCTGATGATCTCCTCGATGCCTCCCGAAGAGGCGACGGTGCGCGCCCTCGGCCTCGGCGCCGCCGACTTCATTTCCAAGCCCTTCCGGGTGCGCGAGCTGCTGGCGCGGGTCAAGGCGCACCTCCGGACCGGCCGCGAGCTCAACCAGGCCCGTGCCGAGGCGCGTTCCCGCACGGAAATGGTGGACATCCTGCAGGAGGTGACCGCTACCCTGAAGCCGGACGAGATCTACCAGATTCTCGTGCGACGGGTGGCACGCGGCCTTCGGATCTCGAAGTGCTCCATCCTGATCGGCTCGCCCGAGGACGAAGCGGGCACGGTCGTGGCGGCGTATGAAAACCCGATGCTGCGCAACCTGCGCGTCGACCTCCGGCGTTATCCCGAAATCCAGCAGGCGCTGAAGACCGGCGAGGTCGTCCTCGTGCAGGATGTGCTGACCGATCCCCTCTATTCGGCGGTCCGGGCTGAGTGGGAAGCGGAAGGGGTTGCCGTGCCGACCCGCTCCGCCCTGGCCCTGCCGTTCCAGCTGAAGGGCCAGCAGGTGGGAGTCTTCTTCCTCCGGACCACCGCCGAGGATGCGCCGCTCAACCAGCAGGATGTCCAGTTTGCGGACCAGGTCATCAAGGCCGCCGTGGCCGCGCTCGAGAAGGCCTACGACCTCGAGACCGCCATGGACGGCCAGGAACACATGCGGCACCTGGCGGAGACCGATCCGCTGACCGACACCTACAACCGGCGTGCCCTGAGCGAGAAGCTGGTCCAGGAAATGGAGCGCGCCGAGCGCTACGGCACGGTGCTCACCTGCCTGATGGTGGACATCGACGAGTTCAAGAAGATCAACGACGAGCACGGTCACCTCACCGGCGACCGGGTGCTGCGCAGCCTGGCCAACCTCCTCAAGCGCGAGCAGCGCGCCGTGGACGTCCTGGCCCGGTATGGCGGCGAGGAGTTCACTCTCCTCCTTCCCGAAACGGGACCGACCGGTGCGCGCATCTTCGCCGAACGGATCATCCGTCGCGTGGCGGCCCATGATTTCGGCGAACCGGGCCGGCCGGTGCACGTCACCATCAGCATCGGGGTGGCCACCTACCCCGACGAGCGCATCTCCGACCCGGAGTCGTTCCTCAAGCTGGCCGACGCCAACATGTACAAGGCGAAGGCGGACGGCCGCAACCGGTTCCGGGATTGAGCGCGCTGCGCTGCCCCCAGTGCCGGGCAGTGTACGCCGAGCCGGCGCGGTTCTGCACGCGGGATGGGACCGCGCTCGAGCCGAAGGAAGAGGCGTCCGACCTGCCCGGCACCGTGCTCGATGAACGCTTCGAGGTGCGGCAGCAGATCGGGGAGGGGGGGATGGCGGCGGTCTTCCTGGCGTCCGACCGGACCACCGGGGCCGACGTCGCGGTCAAGGTCCTCGCCCCACACCTCATGACGGATCCGCAGTCCGTCGAGCGCTTCAAGCGCGAGGCGCTCGTCGCCAGCCGGTTCAACCACCCCAGCGTCTGTCCCATCCTGCAGCTCGGCGCCACGCCCACGGGACTCGTCTATCTCGTGATGCCCTGGCTGCCGGGGGAGGCGCTGCACGAGCGGATCAACCGCACCGGACCGCTGCCACTCGCGGAGGGGCTCTCCTTGCTGCTGCAGGTGGTGCGCGGCCTGCAGCATGCGCACGAGCTGGGTGTGCTGCATCGCGACCTGAAGCCCGAAAACATCATGCTGGTGAACGATCCGGCGCTGCCGGGCGGCACCCGCGCCGTGGTCATGGATTTCGGCCTGGCTCTTGAACTGGTGCGGCGCCCGGTCAGCCAGAAGCTCACGGCGGCCGGGGTCATCCTTGGCACCCCGGAGTTCATGAGCCCCGAACAGATTCGCGGGCGCGACCTGGACGCCCGCAGCGACGTCTATTCGCTGGGCATCCTCGCCTTCGAGATGTTTGCCGGGCGCCTCCCGTTCGACGGCGAGACGGCCCAGGAGCTCCAGATCGCTCGCCTGCGCGGACAGCCGACGCAGCTGCGTATGGTGCGGCCGGAAATGCCGGCGCGCCTGGAAGCGGCGTTGACGCGTGCCCTCGCCATGGATCCCACGAACCGGTTTCCCACCATGGCCGCCTTCGGCGATGCCCTCGATACCGTCCTCCGGTCCACTCCTCCCAGCGAAGCGGGGCAGGCATGAAACGCTACCCGGCGTTCGAGCCGCCCGAGTACGTGAACTGGAAGGCCGATCCGGCGCTGGTGGACGCCTTCCGCGCCACCGTCAACCGGGTCCCGGAACGGCAGCAAGTGGTCGCCCGTCTCTCGCGCGACGAGCTGCTGACCCTCTATGCGCGCCTGGTGCGCGCGCGGCAGCACGACATCGCGCTCTCGCGATGGGTCCGGCAGGGCGTCATCACCAAGGCGTGGCTTGGCACTGGTGAGGAGGCAGCGACGGTGGGGCCCGTCTTTGCGCTGGACCACGAGACCGATTTTGTGGCGCCGATGATCCGGAACGCCGCCGCCTGCTGCGACATGGGGATGCCGCTCGCCGACATGCTGCGGGCCTATCTCGCCACGGCTGACTCCCCCTCCGCGGGTCGCGACCTGCACGCCGGCTCGCAGTCGCACCATGTGCTGCAGCCAGTCTCGCCCGTCGGGGTGATGGTGCCGGTGTCGGCCGGGATCGCCCTTGCCGGCCGGATCAGCGGCACGCCACGCGTGGTGATGAACTGGGTGGGCGACGGCTCCGCCAAGTCGGGCGCCAGCCACGAGGGACTGAACTTCGCCGCGGTGCAGCGGCTCCCGGTGGTCTACATTCTACAGAACAACCAGGTCGCGCTTGGCACGCGGCTCGACCAGCATCATCTCGGCGGGGATTTCGCCGACTGGCCCGCCGCCTACGGCATGGCGGGTTGGAGCTTCGACGGCAACAACGTCCTCGATTCGTATGCGGCGGCCGTGCTGGCGGTGGAACGGTGCCGCCGCGGCGAGGGGCCGGTTCTTCTCTTGGCCAATACCTTCCGCATGGGCGGGCACGCCACGCACGACGAGCGCGAGGCGCGCGCGACGTTCCCTGCCGAGCTGTTCAGCTACTGGGGCCAGCGCGACCCGATCGGCCTCTACGAGGAGTATCTGAAGGGGGCCGGCGTGAGCGAAGCAGAACTGGCCGACGTCGAGTCCGCCGCCACCGCCGTGGTCGAGGCGGCGGCGGAGGCAGCGCTGGAGAGCCGGCACCACCTGCCGGAACCGGAGTCGGCACTTCGGGGTGTCTACAAGGACTGAGGTCTGAGCGAGAGTAGAGAGGTTACGAGGGAGGGTCGGAGAGGAAGGAGGGTCGGAAGACCGCTTGATGGTTCTGTTGCGACACCTCCAATGCAGTTCTCCGACTCTCCTTGACCTCCGACCCTCCCGCGTCCCCTTCGTAACGCTCGAGATAAGGAGATTGCCGTGCGCCGCTCCATTCCACTCCTGACGGCCGTTGCCGCGGTCGCGGTCCTTGCCGCCTCGGCAGCGCGCCCGCACTCCGCAGCCGAGCCCCATGCCCAGTGGGTCAAGTTCGCCAACGCCGCCGGGGACTCGATTCCCGCATACGTGGCCTGGCCGGAGCGGAAGGACCGCGCGCCGACGGTGCTGGTCATCCACCAGATCTTCGGCCTGACGCAGTGGGAAACGACCGTGGTGGACAAGCTCGCGGCGCAGGGCTACGTGGCCATCGCCCCCGATCTCCTCGCCTCCAAGTACGGCAAGTCGCCTGCGAACCCCGACTCGGCGCGGAAGCTCTTCGCGGGGCTCACCTCCGACCGGATCATGGGCGATCTCGACGCCACCGCCGCCTTCGTGGACACGCTCCCCGGTGCGGCGCGCGGCCAGATGGCCAGCATCGGCTTCTGCTGGGGTGGTCAGCAGAGCTTTGCCTACGCGACCCACAATCCGAAGCTCAAGGCCGCCGTCGTCTGCTACGGCCCAGCCCCCGACTCGGCAGCCATGGCACGCATTCAGGCGCCGATCCTTGGCGTGTATGCCGAGAGGGACGCCCGGGTGGACGATCCGTTGCCACAGGTGAGCGCCACGATGAAGGCGCTTGGCAAGTCGTTCACCTACGACATCTACCCTGGTACTGGTCACGGGTTCTTGACGCCCGGCCGAATGGGGAACGACACCGACCAGCCGGAGCGGGCGTGGGAGCGGATCTTCGAGTTCTACGAGCAGACCTTGAAGGACTGAGGGCCGAGGACCGAGGTCCCACATGCCCATGACTGAACACGCGGGAGAGTCGGAAGAGAGGGAATGCCGGAGAAAAGCTCGATGTGTGGGTGCGCCTCCCGAGCAATCTTCCGACCCTCCTCCGCCTCCGACCCTCCCTCGTCTACTGTTAATTTGAGATCAATGAACCGAATCGTGCTGTCGTGCCTTCGTGCCTGCTGCCTCCTGTCCCTGGCGGGAATCTCGGCCTGCCGGGTTTCCATGTCTCCGGTCCAGAATCGCCTGGCGCCGGGGGAGGAGCCCTTCGCCGTCTTCGTGGCGACCGGCGAGGCGGGCGTCGGCGATCTGTTTGCGGTCCGCGCCGACGGGGGCACCACCTTCCCGATCACCTACACCCGCGTCCGCGAGATGGCCCCCGCGCTCTCTCCCCTCGGAACCGACATCGCGTTCATCCGTGAAGGGGTGCGCGATGACCCCTCCTCCCGCCGTGTGGTGGTGATGAATCTCCTGAACGGCGCCGAGCGGGTCATCCCCCCGGGCGACACCCCGCCCGACGCCGTGGCATGGAGCGAGGACGCCACGCTGCTCTATATCCGGGCAGGGGCAAGCACTCTGGTGGCTCACGCGCCCCCGGCTGAGCCGGCGCCCCGGATCCTCGACAGCATGGAGGCCGTGCACGCCGACTCCGCATTCGCCGTGCTCGTGGGCTCGCCGGCCTTTGCGCAGGTGATCGATTGCCCGGAGGGTGGCATCTGCGTTGAACAGGGCGGCGGCGAGCGCACCCTGTATTCCGCGGACGGCAGGGGCCCCGTGCGGTGGGGAAGCGACTCGGTGGGTTATTTCGTCGGGGCGTCATTCTTCATCCGCCCCCTCGGGCCGGGGCGGATGCGTGAGCTTCGGCTCACCCCGCCGCGGCTGGATCCGAGGCAGATGACCTATTTTCCGGGGCCGGCAGGGCAGGGGCCGCAATAGCGCTCCACGCCGACTCGATGGCTTGCCCGACTTGCGGCTGGTCCATCGTCCACTCGCGCGATGCCACCCGCTCGATGACAAACCCCAGGACCACCAGCCAGATTGAGGTCCAGAGTTCCGCCGGACCCGCCCGCACCATCCCGTCCGCTTTCCCCGCTGCGACGACTTGTTGGACTGATTCGCGAAACTCGCGCGCCGCGTCACGGCTCGGTACGTCGAGGAAATTCGCGTCGCGCTGGCGGAGTAGCATCCTCGCCCCCGCCGGGTCGCGCTCCGCCGTCTCCACGAACCGCCTGGCAATCCGTGTCAGACGCTCGGGCGCCTTGAGTGACCGATCGGCGTCCACTTCCTTGACCACGCCGGTGGCCCAGCGCTGGGTGCCCCGGTACACCTCGTTGAGGAGATGCTCCTTGCTGGTGAAGTGACGGTAAATCGTCCCTTCCGCCACCCCCGCCCGCTGGGCAATGATCGGGGTGGTGCTGGCCAGAAACCCTTCTCCTGTAAAGAGTTCCAGGGCTGCCCGTAGGAGCTTCTGCCGGGTTCCCTCACCGTCGCGGCGGCCGGATGGGGGGGAGGCTGGGGTCGTCATCGTGCTCCAGGGATCTGGGTTGAAGCCGGAAGCCGCTCCGGGGTAGATTTCAAGGCTGTCTCGAAACTCGTGATTTGACAAGGACTAATGTATGAAGATGCTGGTTCTCGGTGCCGGCCTCCAAGGCTGTGCAACCGCCTTCGATCTGCTTCAGAACCCGGCCGTCACCCAGGTGACCATTGCCGACCTCTACCCCGAGCGCCTGGCTCCTTTCCTCGACCCCTACAAGGGGACCGACCGACTCCAGGCCGTGAAGCTCGACGTCAAGGATCTGCCGGCGGTGACCGCCCTGATGCGCGGCCATGTGTCCGTCATGAGCGCCATCCCCTACTACTTCAACGGTCCGATGGCCGCTTGTGCGGTCGAGGCGGGCTGCAACTTCGCCGACCTCGGCGGCAACACCGAAATTGTCTTCGAGCAGAAGAAACTGCACGATGCAGCCCTCGCCAAGGGACTCTCCGTCATTCCCGACTGCGGGCTGGCCCCGGGGATGGTCAATATCCTGGCTGCCGAGGGCATCCGGCGGTTCGACAAGGCGGAGAAGGTCAAGATCTTCGTGGGCGGGTTGCCCCGCCATCCGGAGCCGCCGCTCAACTACCAGATCGTGTACTCGCTCGAGGGCGCGCTGGACTACTACACCACCACCTCCTGGATCCTCCGCGGCGGCAAGCGCACGCCGATCGAAGCCCTGAGCGAGCTGGAGCCCGTGGTCTTCCCTGAGCCGGTCGGGACGCTCGAAGCGTTTCATACCGCGGGTGGTGTCAGCACCATGCCGTTCAGCTACGAGGGGAAGGTGGACGTCCTGGAATACAAGACGCTCCGCTACCCCGGGCATGTGGCCATCATGAAGCCGATCCGCGAGCTGGGCCTGCTTGGCAATGAGCCGATCGACGTGAAGGGCGTGCAGGTACGGCCCCGGGACGTGTTCATCGCCGCGGCCACCCCGGTCCTCAAGAAGCCGAAGGCCGAAGACCTCGTGGCGCTCCGCGTGGAGGCGAGCGGCATCAAGGACGGGAAGGCCGGCACCGTGGTGTGGCAGCTGGTGGACTACAAAGACATGGAGCGGAACATCAGCGCCATGATGCGCACCACCGGGTACTCGCTGGCCATTACCGGGCTGATGCAGGCCGATGGCCGGGTAAAGGCAAAGGGGGTCCTGACCCCCGACGAGGCGATGCCGTTCCAGGCGTACGTGGACGAACTCGCCGCGCGCGGGGTACAGATCCGGGAACTCTAGCCGCTCTCCCGGTGTTCATGGGGTGACGGACGAAAGAGCCGCCGTCGGGATCATCCCGCCGGCGGCTCTGTCACATCGGCCAGGCTCCACGAGCAGGCCCGGAAGGAACGCAGCATGCTTGATTTCCCATCGCTCTGGCGGACCGCGCTGCCGTACCATGACTTCGTGGCGGCGAGCACGAAGCACTGCGGCCTATGGGTCGGCGTCCACAAGTTTGCCAGGCTGCCGCAGTGGTCGAACGGTCTCGACCTCGGGGCCACTCCGCGCCGGCTGCTTGTGCTGGCGGAGGACTGGTGCGGCGATGCGTCGAATACCATCCCTGTGCTGGCCAAGCTGGTCGAACAGGTGCCGGGACTGGAGTTGCGCGTGCTCCGTCGCGATGAGCACCCGGAGGTGATGGACCGGTACCTCACGAACGGGTCTCGGTCGATCCCCATCGTGATCGTGCTGGATGCCGATTTCATGGAAGTGGGCCACTGGGGCCCTCGCCCGGCGGAGCTGCAGGCGTGGGTGATGGCCAATCGGGACAGCATGCCGAAGGGCGAACTCTATCCGCAGGCCCGCAAGTGGTACGCCCGCGACCGCGGCGAATCCACCCTGCGCGAAGTGATGTCCATCGCTACGGGTTCTGTGATACCCGCGCCGGCGCCGGTGCAGAATCCAGCTCCGGCGTGAAGTCCTCGCCGGGATTGATGAAGCGGTCCATTTCCACGTTGTACTGCCGATCGTAGAGCTGCCGGTAACGCCCGTTCAAGGCCAGCAGCTCGCGATGCGTCCCCCGCTCGACAATGTCACCGCCCTCCAGCACCAAAATCTGATCCGCCGTCACGATGGTTGAGAGCCGGTGGGCGATGACGAAGGTCGTCCGCCCCCGCCGGAGCGCCCGCAGGCCGTCCTGAATTTGCGCCTCGCTCTCGCTGTCGAGTGAACTGGTCGCCTCGTCGAGTATGAGGATCTTCGGGTTGGCAAGAATGGCCCGCGCAATGGCGATCCGCTGGCGCTGTCCCCCCGAAAGCTTGATCCCCCGCTCACCGACCACCGTGTCGTAGCCATTCTCGAAGCCGCGGATGAACTCATCGGCGTGGGCGATTGTCGCCACCGCCTCGATCTGCTCCCGGGTGGCGTGCGGGCGCGCAAAGGCGATGTTCTCGGCGACGGAGCCGTCGAAGAGGAAATTCTCCTGCAGCACCACCCCGATGGCCCGGCGGAACTCGTAGAGCCGGATCGTGGCGAGGTCACGGCCGTCGATGAGCACGCGGCCGGACTTCGGCCGGTTGAACGCCATCACGAGTGAAATGAGGGTGCTCTTGCCGCCGCCTGACGCCCCGACCAGCGCGGTCGTCGTCCCGGCAGGCGCCTCGAAAGAGATCCCCTTGATGACCGGCACGCCGGGGTTGTATTCGAACCACACCTGGTCGAACGCCACGTCGCCGCGGATGTCGCCCACCGGCTTCCGAACGGCATCCTCCTGGTCCTCGGTGGCGAGGAGGCGAATTTCGCGAATCCGGTCGAGCCCGGCAAACGCCTCGGTGATCTGGGTGCCGATCGAGGCAATCTGCACCATCGGCGCTGCCATCAGGCCGGTAAAGAACACGTACATGATGAGGTCGCCGACGGTCATCCGCCCGGCCAGCACGTCGCCGCCGCCCACGAGGATCATCAGCACGCCGATGCCGCCCACGATGGCGGTGGCGAAGGCGCCTGTCCCGGAGATGGCCGTCATCGACTGGGCCACGTTCCGGAAGAGCCGGTGCGCCCCGGTCGCGAAGACGTACCGCTCCCGCCGCTCGGCGCTGTACGCCTTGACGATCCGGATGCCGCCGAGCGTCTCGGCCAGCCGTCCGGTCACGTCGGCGTTGATCTTTCCACGCTCGCGGAAGAGCGGACGGAGGCGCTTGAAGAAGATGGCCATCCCGCCGCCGAAGATGATCAGGACCGTGAGCGTGACGGCGGTCAGCTTCCAGTTGAGCCAGAAGAGCACGCCCACCGCGATGGCCGCGGTCACGAACCCGCCGACCAGTTGCACCAGGCCGGTGCCGACCAGGTTCCGGATGCCCTCCGCGTCCGACATGATCCGCGAGATCAGCACGCCCGTCTTCGTCGAATCGAAATAGCTGACCGGGAGCCGGGCTACGTGGGCCTGGACCCGTTTCCGCATGTCAGTGATGGCCCGCTGCGCGGCGACGCCAAGCACTTGTGAGAGGGCGAAGCCGGTCACGGCCTGCACCAGTGTGGCCACGCCGACCGCCAAGGCGATCCACGGCAGTAGCTGGGCGTGCTGCTTCCCGATCACGTCGTCGATGAGGTACTTGGAGGAGGCGG
>JAWKQM010000025.1 GCA_041390145.1 Gemmatimonadales bacterium
GGTCTCCCCGCCGAGCCGCTCCCAGCACTCCTCCGAGAAGTGCGGCGCGAAGGGGGCCAGCATGACCACCATGTCCTTCACCAGATGGCGTTCAGAGCAGTTTGTCTCCCGCATAGTGTTGAGCAACTCCATCAGCGCCGCGATGGCCGTATTGTAGCTCAGCGCCTCCATCGCCTCGCTCACCTTCTTGACCGTCTGGTGCCGCTTCACAATCACCGACTGGTGCACCTCCTGCCCCGCGAGCGTCGCCTGCTCGCACTGCCCCACCAAGTCCCAGACCTTTTCCAGGAAGCGGCGCGGCCCGCTGATGCCGGAGTCGCGGAAGTCGCCTCCCTCCTGGAAGGGGCCCAGGAACATCAGGTACATCCGAAAGGTGTCGGCCCCCCACTTGGCGATGTACTCGTCGGGGATGACGACGTTGCCCTTCGACTTGGACATCTTGGCGCCGTCCTTGACGATGAGCCCGTGGGCCCGGAACGTCTTGAACGGTTCCTCGAACTGCACGTGCCCGAGTTCATGGAGCACCATGGCGATGAACCGCGAATAGAGCAGATGCAGCACCGCGTGCTCGTTGCCGCCGATATACATCGTGACCGGGCACCACTTGGCGGTACGTGCCGGGTCGAACGGCCGGTCGTCGAACTCGGTGCTGGGGTACCGCAGGTAGTACCACGCCGAATCGAGGAAGGTGTCGGAGACGTCCGTCTCCCTCCGCGCCTGTTTTCCGCAGTCTGGACAGGGTACGAAGTACCATTCCTCGTGCCGCGCCAGCGGCGAGATGCCGGAGTCATCGGGGCGGAAGTCGTCGATGGGAGGCAGCAGCACCGGCAGGTCCGCTTCCGGCACCGGCACCGGACCGCAGGCCGGGCAGTGGATGATCGGAATCGGCGGGCCCCAGTACCGCTGCCGGGAAATGCACCAGTCATAGAGGCGGAAGCGCACCATCTTCGTGCCGTGCCCTTCGCGCTCCAGCCAGGCGGTCATGTCGCGGAGCGCCGCGTCCGCCGGACGCCCCGTCCACGGTCCCGAGTGCACCAGTGCATACCCCGCCGTATCAGTCTCTGCCTCCGCCATCGGGGCGTCGGCGTCCTGGCCCTCGCGGGCAAGCACGCGAGTGATCGGCAGGTCGAACTTCTGCGCAAAGGCAAAGTCGCGTTCATCGTGTGCCGGCACCGCCATGATCGCGCCGGTCCCGTATTCCATCAGGACGTAATCGGCAATCCACACCGGGATCTTCCCGCCGGTGGCGGGATTAATGGCGTACGCGCCGGTGAAGACGCCCGTCTTGTCCTTGTCGCCCACCTTGCGGGAAATCAGGTCGAGCGAGGCGACGTGCGCGCGATATGCCTCGACCAGCGCGCGCTGCGCGTCGGTCGTCAGCTGGGCGACGAGGGGATGCTCCGGGGCGAGCACCATGAAGGTGGCGCCGTACAGCGTGTCGGGCCGGGTAGTGTAGACCCGGATGGCGCCGCAGTCGCCGTCGACCGCAAAGTCGATCTCCGCCCCCTCCGAGCGGCCGAGCCAGTTGCGCTGCGCCTGCGTGGTGGTGTCGGACCAGTCCATCTTCGTGCGGTCGTCGAGGTTGGCGAGAAGCCGCTCGGCGTAGTCGGTGATGCGGAAATACCACTGCTGCAGCGCCCGCTGCTCGACCCGGGTGTCCGGGTGCCGTTCGCAGAAGCCGTTGATGACCTGCTCGTTGGCCAGCACCGTCTTGCACTCGGGGCACCAGTTGACCGCGCCGTGCTTCCGGTACGCCTTCCCCGACTTGTAGAGCTGGAGGAAGAGCCACTGGGTCCACTTGTAGTAGGCGGGATCAGTGGTGGACAGCACGTTCCGCCAGGCGAACATCCCGCCGACCCGCGTGAGCTGCCTGGTGAAGTTGGCGATGTTGCGCGGAATGAGCTCGGCCGGGTGAATTCCGAGCTTGATCGCGTAGTTCTCGGAGTGGATTCCGAAGGCGTCGAAGCCGATCGGCTCGAAGACGTCGAAGCCCTGCAGGCGCTTGAAGCGGCCGTAGGCGTCGCTGCCGGTGAAGGCAAACATGTTCCCGACGTGCAGCCCTTCGGCTGACGGATAGGGAAACATCATCAGGTTGTAGAAGGGCCGGGCGGCGCCGTCGAGGTCGGGCTCGTTGGTGTGGCGCTCGGCCCAGCGAGCCTGCCACTTGGCCTCAACGGCCTGCGGATCGTAGCGCTGCGGTTGCGGATCGGTCATGATAGGGGGAATCTACCCGCCGCACGAGGGCGAGCCAAGCGCCCTGCCGGCGCCTTGCTGCAGGGGGCCGGCAAGCCTAAGTTTTCATGCACTCCCCACTTACATCGCCAGCGGAGCCCCATGGCCGGCGTCAGGAAAGACCTCACCCGATCCCTCTACCTGTACGGCACCGCCGTGCTGGTTCTCTTCGGCGCCCTTATGGCCGGGATCATGAACGGCAACGAGTCCCGGCACCTCCGCCGCAGCCTCGACGAGCGGCTGATTGGCCTGGCGGACCGGTCGGCGGCACTCCTCGAGCAGGCGCTGGAGTACCAGCCCGGTGCGATGGCGCGATTGGCCGCCCCCGGGGCCGCCTCGGCCGAGGCTGCGACCTCGATCAACCAACTTCTGTCAACGGCACGGACCGATGCCGACCTGGTGGAGATCGCCGTGCTCGGCGGCAACGGCGCCGTCCTCTGGAGCAGCCGCCCGGCCACGGCGACCGGCTCGCAGATCGGCGGGTTGGAGGCCGCGACCGGCCGAAGCGGACTCCAGCTGGTCGACCTCACCCTCAACGGCATCGCGACCCGGGCCGCTGTCCTCCCTGTGGCCGGTTCCAACTGGCGCGTGGTGACCAGCGCGCCCGAGGCCCAGCGGGTCGACCTGACCGGCAACCTGGTCCTGTTCAGCATCCTGATCTTCACGGTCGGCGGCATCATCACGCTGTGGCTGCTGGGTCGCTGGCTGGATCGGCGCATCCTGCGCCCGTTGCTCGTGGCGGAAGAAGTGGCCACGCAGGTGGCGCAGGGGAACCTCAGCGCCACGGTGACGGAAATCGACGCCGCGGGGGCCGAGGGAAACCGGCTGCTCCGGGCCATCGCTGCGATGGTCGGCGCACTGCAGACCCTGGTCGGCGCCATTCGCGGGGCCTCCAGCGAGGCGGCCGCGATGGCCGAAGAGATTTCGGCGGCAACGCAGGAGATGTCGGCCTCGACGCAGGAAGTGGCAGGGACGACCGCCGAACTGACGGACCGTGCCACCAAGCAGGCGGCCGTCGTCCGGCTGGCGGCCGACGATGCCGGCAAGATTCTCGGCATCGCCGAGGCCCTGGCGTCCGGCGCCACCCAGGCGGCGCAGCGGAACGCCGCGCTTGCGGCGCTGGCCCGCTCGCACCGGGAGCAGCTCGATCGCAGCACCACCGAACTGGCCAAGCTCACGGAGGAAGTCGAGCTCGGCGCGGAGGAGGCGGAGTTGCTGGCCACCTCGTCCGAGGAAATCGAAAAGTTCATCACCCAGACCAAGGCCATCGCCAAGCAGACCCATATGCTGGCGCTCAACGCCGCGATCGAGGCGGCGCGGGCGGGAGGCGAGGGCCGCGGATTCAGCGTGGTGGCGGAGGAGGTACGAAAGCTGGCGGGCCAGGCGGCGCAGGCGGCCACCTCGACCAGCGAGACGGTGCAGAGCGTGCTGGCCCGGGTGCAGACCGCCCGGGAGCGACTGCTCCGGCTCGCCCAGGGGGGGATCGTGGCCCGCGACGCGGCGCAGGCGGCCGCCTTGGGGCTCCGCACCGTGGCGGAAGACGCCGATGCGAACGATCAGTGGACCCAGGCGATTTCCGCCTCGGCCGATGATGTCCGCATCCTGATTGACGGGATTGCCGGTCGCATGAAGGAAGTATCCGCCGGCACGGAAGAGTACGCCGCTGCTGCCCAGCAAATCGCGGCGGCCGCGCAGGAGCTCAACGCCTCGACCGAGGAGATCGCCTCCTCCGCCGGTCACCTGGCCGACGCCGCCGAGCGCCTGACCAACGCCGTCGGCGGGTTTCGCGTGAGCTAGGCGCCCTCGGCAATCTCCGAGAGCGCCGACAGCAGGCCGGCAAAGTGTCCAGGCGTGAGGTCTCCCATATGGCCGATGCGGATCATCGCATCGGCCATTGCGTCGAGACCCGCGCCAATCGTCCAACCCCGCTCCAGCAGCTGGCCGGCGACCGCACGCCCGGTGGTGCCCTCGGGCACACGAAGCGCCGACACCGTCCACGCCCGGCGCCCCTCCGGTGCGAAAAAGCTGTAGGCCGGGTGCGCGGCCACCCACTCTTCCATCATCGTGAGCATCGAGCGGTGCCGCCGCCAGCGGGCCTCGATGCCGCCTTCAGCGTCGATTCGTTTCAGTTGGGCCTCCAGCGCCAGGTAGAGCGGAAGGGCCGGCGTCTGGGTCGGCTGGTTGATCTTGATGGCCTCGTCGTGCAGGACCAGGTCGAAGTACCATCCTGGCTGTGCCTGCTCGCAGGCACGCTCCATCATGGCCGGCGACGCCACGGCGAGGGAAATCCCGGGAGGCATCGCCAGCGCCTTCTGCGAACCGGTAAAGACGAAATCGAGCCCCCAGGCGTCGGTCTCGACCGGCGACCCACCAACCGAGGTGACCGCGTCCACCAGCAGGACCACGTCCTTCCGCCCGCGCACCACACCCGCCAAGTCCTCCAGCGGAACCAGCGTGCCAGTGGAGGTCTCACAATGGACCACGGCGACGGCGTCGACCTGGTGCTTGTCGAGGGCCGCCGCCAAATCGTCGGCCTCGAGGGCGCGGCCGAGCGGAACCGGCAGGCGGACCACCTCCTTGCCGCACCGCTTGGCAATCCGGGCAAACCGATCGCCGAAGAAGCCTCCATCGACCACCAGCACCCGCTCGCGAACGCCGCCGGCCACCGCCGCCTCCATGAATCCGGTGGCGGAACTGGTGGCCATCAGCACCGGGCGTGTGGTGCGGAAGAGCCGCTGGAGCTGCGGCTCCATCCGCTGCAGCATCGCGACCATCTCCGGGCCCCGGTGGGCAAACATCGGGTGCACCATGGCCTGCAGGACATCGACATGGACGTCGGTGGGTCCGGGAAGGAAGAAGCGGCCGAAGGTGTAGTCTGAAGGCATGCCGTTCGCAGTCATCACATCTCCCGATCGCGGGGCGTGCGGAACTGGTCGAGCACGCCGCCCCCTATAATCTCATCGCTGGTCACCATCTGAACACCGCGGTCCCGCCACTCGGCCAGCAGCCGTTCACCGGCCGCGGCGTCGATGGCGCGGACGGCGTCGGTGACGAGCAGCAGCCGCGTCGCGGGGCGCCGTTCGAGCAGGCCCTCCACGGCATAGCGATCGCAGACGTCGAGCGCCACACCGTAGAGCACGATCACGTCCGGCGCGAGGGCCTCGAGCACCGGCTCGACATTCGCATTGGTGAAGACATCGAACCAGTGCTTGTGGAACAGGATGTCCCCATCGTGCGCCGCCACGTGACGCCCCACCTTGGCCGGGTCCATCGGATCCGGCTCGAACACCAGTGGATTGCGGAGTGGCGTCTCGGGCACCTTGTGCTGGCCGGGGGTGCCGCGCATGCAGTGCGGCGGAAAGGTCGTCTTGAAATCGGGCGTGTCACTCAGCTCGCGGTGACCGGGCACGTGGTCGTCCGCGCTGGCGACGATCCGAATACCCTGCTGGTGCGCGAAGTCGGTCAGGGCGCGCAGCGCCGGCCCGATCTCCTCGCTGCCGGGCACGTACAACAACCCGTCCGACCGCATGAAATCGTGCTGGGTATCGACGTCCCAGAAGAGGAGCCGGCTCATTGGACCCGCTCGAGCCGGGGATTGGGCCGATACTCACGCCCCACCTTGGCGCACGGCTTTCCGTCAAGGAGCACGACGTCGGCCGTGAAATCGAAACGCCCCTGGAAGAGCGAGGAGCCCACACCGTAGGCGTCCACCGGGACGGCCTGACGGTGGAACTCGCGAATCTTGTCGGCGGTGAAGCCGCCCGACACCACGATTTTCACGTCGCGAAAGCCCTCCGCGTCGAGCGCCCGGCGGACGTTCCAGACCAGCTGCGGGTTGACGCCAGTGGGCGGAAAGCGCCCCATCTGCGGCAGGACCGACTTGTCCACCAATTTTTCGCTGGTATCGATCCGGACGCCGAAGAGCTTGTCGCCAAGCGCGCGGGCCACCTCGAGCGAGGTCCGCACACAGTCGTTCTCGAAGTCCACGAGCGTCACCACCTGCACCCCGGCGGGGGCGTGCTCCAGGAACTTCAGTGTCGCCCGCACGGTGTCACCCCCGTAGGCCGCGATCAGCGCATGCGGCACGGTGCCGATCCCTTCGCTCCCCCACCACGAGGCCTGCGCGTCGGTCGAGACGCCGATGGCGCCGGCAATGTGCGCGGCGTACCCGTCGCCGGTCTGCACCAGCCAGTGATCGTGGCGGGCCGGGAAGAACATCACGGTCTGCGGGGCGGCGGCTTCCACTACCCGGCGGGTGTTGGTGCCGACGCGGGTGCGGCGGGCGAGCACCCCGAGGTACAACGTCTCGAGGTGGGCAAAGGCGTCGTAGGGGCCTTCGATGAGCATGACGGTTTCCCACGCCTCGACCTCGTCGCCGTCAAAGAGGGCGTGCACTTCGAGTTCAGGCCACTCCACGGCGCAGAGCTTGAGGATGGCAATCGCCTCGTCGACCCCTCCGAGGAGCGCCTGCTGCTTGCCGAAGACCTGCATCGTGACCCGCGGCCGGTAGGCGTCGGCGATGAGGACCTCGCGGGCCCGGACGAAGTACTTATCGGAGTAGTAGCCCGAGCGCATCTTCTCGACCGGGAGGTTGAAGATGTGCGGGTCGAGCCTGGGGCGACGGGCCATGTGCTGGGGGCTCTCTCTCTAGGGGGAGACGACCCGGGAAGTTAGGAGGCGCGGGAGGGGGGGGCAAGTTGACAGGGGCCCCGGCGGCGTCTAACTCTAACGGTCAAGCCCCCTTGCACGTCACCCAGGAGACCCAGTGTCTGACTCCCTTTCCCGCCGGAATTTCCTCGGTGCCGGCGCCGCCGCGCTCGCCGCCGGGGCGCTGCCGTCACGCCTGTCCGCCCTCGAGGCCCCGGCCATTGTCCTCCGAGGCGCCAGCCGCCCGGTGGCCATCAGTTCCGCCAACAGCCTGGCCCCGGTCAGCCGGGCTCTTGAGCTGGTCCTGCAGGGCAGCGACACCCTGGATGCCGCCGTGGAGGGGGTCAAGATCCAGGAACTCGACCCGGGGGATATGTCGGTCGGCTACGGCGGCCTGCCAAACGAGGACGGCGTGGTGCAGCTCGACGCCTCCTGCGTCCACGGCCCCACTCGGCGCGCCGGGGCCGTGGGGGCGCTCGAGGGCATCAAGACACCGAGCGAAGTGGCGAAGCTGGTCCTCAAGTACACCAACCACATCATGCTGGTCGGGGAAGGCGCCAAGAAGTTCGCGCTCTCCTACGGCTTCAAGGATGAGGACCTGCTGACGCCGGAGTCCCGGCAGCGCTGGCTGACCTGGCGCGCCAACCGGGGCGGGAGCGACGACTGGCTCGACGTCCCCGACAACACGCCCATGGTGGTGCGCCCCACCGGGACCATCAACCTGAACGTCGTCAACGCCGCGGGGGACCTGAGCTCCGTCACGACCACCAGCGGCCTGGCCTGGAAGATCGACGGCCGGGTGGGCGATTCGCCGATTGTCGGGGCCGGGCAATACACCGACAACGATGTCGGGTCCGCCGGGTCCACCGGCCGAGGCGAATCCAACATCATGGTGTGCGGCGGGTTTCTCACGGTCGAGCACATGCGGCGCGGCATGTCGCCCACCGACGCCTGTCTCGAGACCCTCCGCCGGGTGATGGCCATGACGCCCCCGCGGCTGTTGCGCAAGGATGGACGGCCAGACTTCAGCCTCCAGTTCTACGCCGTGAACAAGAAGGGCGAATACGGCGCGGCCTCGCTCTACAAGGCGCGCTACGCCGTGCACGACGGCTCGGCCGCCGCGTTCAAGGACTGCGCCGTCCTCTATCCCTCGAAATAGGTGCGCATGCTCCGACGGCTGCCGTTCCTGCTGCTCCTGCTCCTCGCCGCCAGACCGCTGGCGGCGCAGGATCGCTGGCTCAGCAACTACTATCCCTACATCGCCTCGTCGCCGAACACCTTCCCGCTGCTCGGCGCACGGTTCGACTACCGTCGGGATGCGGCCTGGGACGATCCGTGGCTGTCCGACGGCTCCCTTGCGGCCACGGCAGCGCTTGGGTTCAACGGCAGTCAGATGGCGACGGTGGTCTTCCGGGCCCCCGGGCTCTGGAAGGACTGGCGAATCTTTTCCGAGGGGTTCTGGGTCAAGGACTCGCGGATGGGCTATTTCGGCATTGGCAACGACACGCCGTACGACCCCACACTCGAAGTCAACAACAGCAACTACTATCGGGTGCGGCGCGCCCGGCTGGGCGGTCGCGTCGAAGTGACGCGACGGATTGCCGGGCATCTTGAGACGGCAGTGGCGGGGGGACTCGTTGGCACCGAGTTCACCTCACTCCCCGCCCCGACGCTCTTCGGCACCCAGGTGGGCACCTCCCTCGAGACGACCGACTACACCGGGAGCCTGCGGCTGGTCTACGACACGCGGGACCGTGAGTACAACCCCTCCACCGGCACGCTGCTCCAGGTCGGCGGGCTGGTGGGAAATTCCTACGGCCGCTTCTACGGCGATGCCCGGGGATTTGCGCACCCCTTCTTCGGTACCGTGGTGGCCGGGCGGGTGACGGCGGTAAGCACATCCGGCAACGCCCCCCTGAGTTCCGGGTACGAGCTCCACCTCTGGGAAGAGTCGCGGTGGCAGTACGGCGGCCAGGAGACCAATCGCGGCCTCGTGGGCGGACGGTTGCTCGACGCCGACCAGCTCTCCGCCTCGCTCGAGGTGCGACAGACAATCCTCGATGTCGGGGATTTCGGCGGTGCCGGGGTCATCGGGTTCCTCGACGTCGGCCGAGTCTTCCCGGAGGGTGGGCTCTCGCTCACCACCGACGGTATGGCACTCTCCGGCGGCGTCGGACTCCTCTTCCGCGCGCTGAAGGCGGGCATCATGACCCTCAACTTCGCGTGGGGCCCCGACGGGTACGTCTTCTCTGCCAACACGGGGTGGAGTTTCTAGCCGACCGATTACTTTCCCTGCATGGCTGAACCCACCCCCGCAAAACCGAAGGTCAATTACAAGGCCGCGTGGGCCGAAGCCCGCGAGGTCGTCTGGGACTATCGCTTCCGCCTGGCACTCGGCCTGTGCCTGATGCTGCTGAGCCGTCTGGCCGGGCTCGTCCTGCCCGCCTCCTCCAAATACCTCATCGACGACGTGATCGGGAAGCAGCACGCCCAGCTGCTGCCGTGGATCGCCTTGGCGGTCGGCGTGGCCACACTGGTGCAGGCCGTGACCGGCTTCGCCCTCTCGCAAGTGCTTGGCGTCGCCGCGCAGCGGGCCATCACCGACATGCGGAAGCGGGTCCAGGCCCACGTGGCCCGGCTCCCGGTCAGCTATTTCGATTCGACGAAGACGGGCGTGCTGATCTCGCGGATCATGTCGGACGCGGAGGGCATCCGGAACCTGGTCGGAACCGGCCTGGTGCAACTGGTCGGCGGGTTCGTGACCGCGGCCATCGCGGTGGGCGTGCTCTTCTGGCTCAACTGGAAACTCACCGCCGTCACGCTTACCGTCCTGATCATTTTCGGC
>JAWKQM010000026.1 GCA_041390145.1 Gemmatimonadales bacterium
GAAACTCCCGGCCGACCGCTTCGAGAGTGCCAAAGCGTTTGCCGACGCCCTGCAGGACACCCACTTCACGACGGCGTCGATGGCCGAGGTGACGCGCCCGGCCGTCACCATCGCCCGGCGCGGCGTGACCATCGGGCTCGGTGCGGCCCTCGCCGTCATGACGATGGTCGCCGCGTGGGCGCTCACGCGGCCCGCGCCTCCGCAGCCCGTGACGCGCTACGCCCTCTTCCTGCCGCCCGACCAGGCCCCCGATCCCCTTGGTTTTGCAGTGGTCTCGCCCGACGGGTCGCGCATCGTCTTTCTCGGCTCGTCTGCGGTCGGGCCGGGCAGCGCGCACCTCTGGGTCAAGGAGCGGGACCAGCTCTACGCGACCCAGCTGGCGGGGACGGAAGGTGCCTCCTCCGCCGCCATCTCACCGGACGGCAAGTGGGTTGCCTTCGTCCAGGCGGGCCGGCTCCGGAAGGTGCCCGTTGCCGGTGGTGCCGTCGTCCCACTGGTCGATCACGTCGGCACCATTCCCGGCGGCGTCGCCTGGCTGTCGGACGGCACAATTCTCTACGTCACCGAGGAGGTGCGGAGCATCGCCCGTTTGGCCGGGAACGGCGTAGCCGATCCCGTGCCGGTCTGGTCCAGGGACTCGCTGATCATCTCTGCGCTGGCACCGCTGCCGGATGCGCGCGGTGTACTCTTCCAGGCCTGTTACGCGCCCTGTGACCGGGGCGACCTGATGGCGCTCGACCTGAAGCGTGATTCCGCGCACCAGGTCGTCGCGGGGGCAGGCATCGGGTACTATGTCGACAGCGGCCACCTCGTGTACGTCCTGCGAGCCGACCAGACCGTGCTCGCGGTGCCCTTTGATCTCAAGACGCTGCAGCCCAAGGGGGCCCCGGTCGCGATGCTCGACAGCGTGGGGGCCGGAGGACGGCTCGGTGCCTACCTGACCGTGTCGCCCGGAGGCACCGTCGTCATGCGGAGCGAGACCATCGGGCAACTCCGGGAGTTCACGATGGTCTGGGTGGACCGGAATGGCCGCGAGACCCCGGTGGACTCCGGGTGGACTTTTCGCCTCACCCAGTTCGCCGGCAACTATGGCTGGCGGCTCTCCCCCGACGGCACCAGGCTGGCCATCGGCCTCAACACACCGGCCGGCGATGATATCTGGGTCAAGCCGCTGCCACGCGGCCCGCTCGCGCGCGTCACCTACGGCGAGGTGTCGGAGAACCGACCCCGGTGGACCCAGCGCGGGGACGCGGTGACCTTCGTGTCCTCCGCCGGTCTCTTCGAGCGCCGTGCGGACGGGACCGGCCAGGACTCCTTGCTCTTGGCCGGCGGGCTGGACGAGGGAGTGGTCTCCCCCGACGGTCAGTGGATCGTGTACCGGAAGGGGGCCTCCTCGGCGTCCGCGGGCGGTCGCGACATCTACGGCATTCACCGCGGCGACACCGTCCCGGTTCCGCTGGTCGTCACCCCATTCGATGAGATGGCCATCGCCCTCTCCCCCGACGGCAAGTGGCTGGCCTACCAATCGGACGAGACCGGACGCCTCGAGGTCTTCATCCGGCCGTTCCCGAGTACGACCAGCATGAAGGTGCAGGTCTCGAACGGGGGCGGCACAGCACCGATCTGGTCCCGCGACGGCGGGGAGCTGTTCTACCTGGGTGCGGACCAGCGGATGATGGCCGTGCGGGTGACGGCCAGTCCCACCCTCCAGGTCGGCGAGCCGCAGGTGCTCTTCCGCCTCTCCGATGCGCTGGCGAGGCTCAACGCGGACTACTACGCCCCATGGGACGTCGCACCGGATGGCCGGTTCATCATGGCGCGGACCATCGAGCAGGAGGCCGAAGTCGTCGCACCGCTGATCATCATCGAAAACTGGCTCGAAGAGCTGAAGACCAGGGTGAAACCATGACGGACCCCATGTCCCGCCTCGCCGCCGCCCTGTCCGACCGCTACCGCATCGAGCGGGAGCTGGGCCAGGGCGGCATGGCCACCGTCTACCTGGCCGAGGACCTGAAGCACAAGCGCCATGTGGCGCTCAAGGTGCTGAAGCCCGAACTCGCCGCCGTGCTCGGCGCCGACCGGTTCGTGCAGGAAATCACCACTACCGCGGCGCTCCAGCATCCGCATATCCTACCGCTCTTCGACTCCGGCACCGCCGACGGCTTCCTCTACTACGTGATGCCGTTCATCGACGGGGAGACGCTGCGGAGCAAGCTCGATCGCGAGACCCAGCTCGGCATCGACGAGGCGGTGGGCATCACTACCGCGGTGGCCGACGCACTGGACTACGCCCACCGGAACGGCGTCATCCACCGCGACATCAAGCCCGAGAACATCCTGCTGCACGACGGCCGGCCCATGGTGGCCGACTTCGGGATCGCACTGGCGCTCTCGGCCGCCGCCGGCGGCCGGATGACCGAGACCGGCATGAGTCTCGGCACGCCGCACTACATGAGTCCCGAGCAGGCCACCGCCGAGAAGGAGATCACCGCCCGAAGCGATGTCTACTCCCTGGGCAGCGTCTGCTACGAGATGCTCGCCGGCCAGCCTCCGCACCTTGGCGGGTCGGCGCAGCAGATCATCATGAAGATCGTGACCGACACGGCGCGGCCTGTCACGGAGCTCCGGAGGTCGGTGCCGCACAACGTGGCCGCCGCGGTGGCGAAGTCGCTGGAAAAGCTGCCGGCCGACCGGTTCGCGTCCGCGAGGGAGTTCGGGGAGGCGCTGAAGAACCCAAACTTCACGATGGTGGGCGGTACCGTCGGCCTGGCTGCGGCGACCCCGGCAGCATCGGGGCGCTGGCGCATGATCGCGATGGCGGCCTCGGTGGTGGCGGTCGTCGCCACGGCGGTGGCCGTCTGGGCCGCACGCCGACCCGAGCCCACCGGACCCGTGGGGCACTACCCCGTGGTGCTCGACAGCGCGTCACCGCTGGCGTACTTCGGTGCCGATGAGCCGAGCCGACTCGCGTTGACGCCGGACGGCCGGGAACTGGTGTATGTGGGCCAGGTTGCTGGACAAGATCGACAGCTCTTTGTTCGGCCCCTCGGCAGTCTGGCGTCGCGTCCCATCCCGGGGACGCAGGGGGTCGCGACACGCCCCGCGGTGTCCTGGGACGGTTCACAGGTCGCCTTCATGATGCTCAACCCGGCCACCATCCGGATCACGTCGCTGCGGGGCGGGCCGCCGCTGACACTGGTGGACTCCGGCTTCCGGAGCAACCCGGCCTGGGGACCCGGCGGGTATGTGTACTTCATCGGCACTGGCGACACGATCCGGCGCGTGCCGGCTGGCGGGGGACCGATCGATGATGTCGTGGCCCTCCCCGCCCCCAGCAAAGGGGGGCGGCACGGATGGCTGGATATCTTCCCCGGCGGGCGCGGCGCCCTGGTGGGGGAGGATGCGGGTGAAGATGGGCAGTACAAGCTGCATGTCGTGGATCTGCAGACTGGGCGCATCACGAACACATTGCAGGGCGTGCTGGGCTCCTACGTCGCCGAGGCCAAGGCCCTCGTTTACGTGGCGCCCGAGGGAACGCTGCTGGCCGTGCCCTTCAATCTGGGCAAGCTCGCCGTGCTCGGCCGCCCCGTGCCACTCTTCGGCAATCTTTCTGTTCGTGGGAATGACGCCGACCTGTCCATCGCCGGCGGCACGCTCGCCTACACGCTCCCCGGCATCAACTCCAACGAAACGATGATGTGGGTGGACCGCTCCGGCGCCATGACGCCGGTGGATACCGCCTGGCACGACCCCGAACTGGAGGCGTACGCCCTCTCGCCCGACGGCAGCCGGCTCGCCATTGGCATCGCGACGTCAGACGCGGGGGCCGGCCGCATCGACATCTGGGTCAAGCAGATGGACGCAGGCCCGCTCTCGCGGCTCACCTTCGGCGGAGATGGTAACTGGGCGCCTGCCTGGAGTGCCGATGGGAGGTATGTCAGCTACAACTCACGCCGTGACGGCCGCACGAGCCTCTGGCGTCGCCGCGCGGACGGCGTTGGATCGGAGGAACTGGTCGCAGATCCGGGCCGAAACGTGCTTGACGCCCGCTGGTCCGCCGACGGCGCGTGGCTGGTGGCGGCCGTCGCTGGCCCACCATCGCGTGACATCATGGTGATGAAGATCGGCAGCGACAGCGCCATGCGCCCGCTCCTGGCCGAGAGTTATCAGGAGCTGGAACCGAGCCTGTCACCTGATGGGCGCTGGCTGGCGTATGCGTCGAGGGAGACCGGCGAGCGGGAGATCTTCGTGCGGCCCTTCCCCGATGTGGACCAGGGCAAGTGGCAGATCTCCCAGGGCGGCGGCACCGATCCACTCTGGAGCGGTGACGGCCGGGAACTCTTCTATCGATCGGATGACGGAGACGCCATCCGCGTGGTGGACATGGCGCGCGGGCCGGCGCTGGCCGCGCACCGTGTCATGCTGCACGCTCCAGTCGGCACAGCGTTCGAACTGAACTTCAATGACCGGATGTTCGAGCTCTCGCGCGACGGCCGCCGCTTCCTGATCAACACCCAGGGCACGGGCGACAAGTCGGGAGACCTTGTGATCGTGGAGAACTTCATCACCGAACTGCGGGCCGCGCTGGCGGCCGAGAAGGCGGAGTGAAGAGCTCGTCGCTAAAGCGACGGCTCGGCTGATGTCGCTAAAGCGACACGGGCCCTTCTGTCACCCCGGCGAAAGCTGGGGTCCAATGAACCTGGATTCCGGCTTTCGCCGGAATGACGATTACAGCAAAGACTGGAAAGCAATTTGACTGACCCACTGTCCCGCCTCGCCGCCGCCCTGTCCGACCGCTACCGCATCGAGCGAGAGCTCGGCCAGGGAGGCATGGCCACCGTCTACCTGGCCGAGGATCTCAAGCACGACCGCAAGGTGGCGCTCAAGGTTCTGAAGCCCGAACTCGCCGCCGTCATCGGCGCCGAGCGGTTCGTCGTGGAAATCAAGACCACCGCGTCGCTCAGCCACCCGCATATCCTGCCGCTCTTTGACAGCGGCGAGGCCGACGGCTTCCTCTACTACGTCATGCCGTTCATCGACGGCGAGACGCTCCGCGCCAAGCTCGACCGCGAAACCCAACTCGGCATCGACGAGGCGGTCAGCATCACCGTGGCCGTGGCGGACGCGCTCGACTA